>CAMLKS010000016.1 GCA_946480675.1 uncultured Bacteroidota bacterium | reverse complement strand
ATAACCCCGGCGGTATCATAGTGCTGGAAATAGACCCGCGCAATTATAGCCTTACAGAAATAGCCCGTATTTGCGAAAGTGAAGAAGTGCTGCTGATTAGCACACAGATATTCAGCAACCGTGCTACCGGCAAGCTGGAAATAACGCTGAAGACCAACCGTACCAACCTGGGCGGCATTGTAGCAGCGCTGGAGCGGTATAACTATAAAGTGCTGGAGGTATTTGGCGACAGTTCGCAGGATGAAGGCATGATAGATCGCTACAACCTGCTGATGAACTACCTGAATATGTAGTATCTTTGCGCTCTTATATTATTTCCCGATGATAGCGATAGATAATGTGCTTTTGAGCGATGAGGTGGTAGAGGCAAAGTTTGTTTGCGACCTTAATAGCTGCAAAGGCGGATGCTGTGTAGATGGCGATTGTGGTGCACCGCTTACCGAAGAGGAAACACATATTATAGCAGAAGCCTACCCGAAAATTAAAAAATACCTGCTTCCGGAATACATTGCTGAAGTAGAAAAGCAGGGCACCCATACCATAGATGATGAGTTTGGGTATGTAACCCCTACCGTTAATGGTGGTATTTGTGTATATGCCTATACAGATGAAACGGGCATTGTAAAATGTGCCTTTGAAAAAGCCTTCAGGGCAGGAGAGATAGCGTTTCATAAACCTATTTCCTGCCATCTGTACCCCATACGCATCAAGGATATGAATGGCTACGAAGCTGTAAACTATGAGCCGCGTAAAAAAATGTGCCGCCCTGCCTGCAAGCTGGGTAAAAAATTACAAGTGCCTGTTTATAAATTCCTGAAAGAGCCGATTATCCGCAAATACGGAGAAGCGTTTTACGAAGCGTTGGATGCCATAGCTCAAAAATTTGAAGAGGACAGGAATGAACGTTAGTGCGCCTTGCTGGCTTTCAGTATATTCTTCATTACCTGCTTTAGTTCCAGCGCCAGTTCTTCTGTCATTTCACTGATCTTAACATGCCTGGCATGTTTGCCATCACCTTCCAGTTTCAGCGACATGGTATCGGCCACTTCTGTAAAGTGCAGGTAAAGGATGCAGCATTTCTCTGCCGGCTGTATGCCAAACAGCACATTGTTAATGTTGCCGATACTATACAGCGCTACCTTCACTTTTTCACCACCATATACGTGCTCTTGTATATGTTTATCGGTTCTCAGTGCCAGCCCTTTCAATTGCATGGCTATTTGCTGAATAGATTGAGGCTTATTTGCCAATAGCGTATCGAAAGACATAGGGGGTATGTTTTACAGTTCTTTTCGGAGTCGTGCCACCGGTACATTCAATTGCTCCCGGTATTTGGCCACGGTGCGGCGTGCTATATTATATCCTTTCTCCTGCAGCATCTCCGTAAGCTTTTCATCAGAATACGGTTTGCGCTTATTTTCCCCGCCAATGATATCGTTCAGTATGGTCTTTACCTCTCTTGTAGATACTTCTTCACCATTTTCCGTTTGCAGGGCTTCAGAGAAGAAGTATTTTAATTTATAAGTACCGAATTCCGTTTGCACAAACTTGCTGTTTGCCACGCGCGAAACGGTAGATACGTCCAGCCCGGTTATCTGGGCTATATCTTTCAGTATCATAGGTTTCAAGGTTGTTTCATCCCCTGTAAGGAAAAACTCTGTTTGAAAGTCTATGATGGCCTGCATCGTTTGCAGCAGGGTGTGCTGGCGCTGTTTTATGGCATCTATAAACCATTTAGCTGCATCCAGTTTCTGTTTTATAAATATCAGTGCTTCCTTCTGGCGCTTATCTTTTTTATCGCCACGGTCGTAAGCACGCATCATTTCTTTATAGCCTTCCGATACCCGCAGTTCCGGTGCATTCTTCGCATTCAGCGAAAGCTCCAGTACCCCGTTATTGTTAAAAACAAAGAAATCGGGTATGATGTAGCTTTCCGCCTTGTTCACTATAGCAAAAGCCGAACCCGGTTTGGGGTTCAGTTTGATGATGATGTTGATGACCTCTTTAAAGGCCTCGTTATTCAGCCCCAGCTGGCGCTGTATTTTATCGTAATGCTTCTTTATGAATTCATTGAAATGCCTGTCAATGATTTCTATGGCATTTTTTACGGGCGTGTTTTGTGGCAGGCGCTTCAGTTGCAGCAGCAAGCATTCCTGCAGTGTCCAGGCACATACGCCCGGTGGGTCAAACTGTTGTATACGGCCTATCAGCTCACCTACTTCCTCTACACTGGTATATATGTTCTGCCCAAATGCCAGGTCGTCTACCAGTGCCGTTATTTCACGACGCAGGTAGCCATCTTCATCCATGCTGCCTATTATCTGTTCGGCTATGGCATGGCTGCGCTCATCCAGTTCCAGCATGCCCAGTTGGTCCAGTACATATTCGTGAAAACTGGTTTCTACCCTTACCGGGGCTTCAGGGCGTTCACTTTCGCTGTCGCCGTAATATCCATCATTATAATCTCCGCCACCATCGTCATCTTCGTGACGCAGAAAATCGTCCAAGTCCACTTTTTCGGCACTGTCGCTGCTCAGTTCTACATCCTCGCCATCCTCGCTGTAGTCGTCGCTGTTCTCATTGTCCAGGTCGTATTCATCCCCCGTATTACCTTCCTCGTTGCCAAATTCCAATGCCGGGTTTTCTTCTAGTTCTTCTTTAATGCGCTCCTCCAGGTTGGCAGTAGGTACCTGCAGCAGTTTCATGAGTTGAATCTGCTGTGGCGATAATTTTTGTAATAACCTCTGCTGTTGCGACTGTCTGAGCATAAATGCCTTGTTGCTTACAAAAATAAAATTTACAGCGACAATACCACAGCCAACTGTCATTATTTAATCATGTTGCACAGTATTCTTAACAAGGATTTACATGTTAATGGCTTTCTTTTATCGGAATGAGTTTTGTATTTTTCTTCGCAAATGATCTATAGTGAACGTGCAGAGTAAGAAGCCATATATTTCACCGTCATTTTCTTATGTGCCCCTTGAAGAGACGCTGGAGATAATGCCCAAGAAGAAGGAGCTTTTCATAGGGATCCCCAAGGAAACCTCTTTTCAGGAAAGCCGTGTACCCTTGACGCCAGAAGCCGTTTCGGTGCTTGTTAACAATGGCCACGACGTGGCAGTGGAACATACTGCGGGTGAAGGGTCGTTTTATTTCGATAGTGATTACAGTGAAGCTGGGGCCCGTATTGTATATGAAAAAGCTGAGGTATATAAGGCTACGACTATCATAAAATCGGCACCTATATCTGAAGAGGAAATGGCATGGATGCAGCCCAACCAGGTAGTGATATCGCCCATACACTTGCCGTTTCTGAAAAGTGATATGCTGGAGCAGCTCATCAATAAGAAGATCATCGCTATTGCCTTCGATTCTATTAAAGATGATTCCGGCACGTACCCTATCGTGCGTTCTATGAGCGAGATAGCAGGTAGTTCTGCCATACTTACCGCTGCCAAATACCTGAATAATGTGCACAATGGTAAAGGCATCCTGCTGGGGGGTATATCCGGTGTTCCACCTGCCAAGGTATTGATACTGGGTGCAGGTGTGGTGGGCGAATTCGCAGCACGCACCGCCTTAGGGCTTGGTGCTTCAGTAATGATATTTGATAACTCCATATACCGTTTGATGCGCCTGCAAAACAATATCAGCCGCCGCTGCCCTACATCGGTAATAGAGCCGGTAACGCTGGCTGAAGAATTGGCAAATGCAGATGTGGTGGTAGGTGCATTGAAACCGGTAAATGGCATCACCCCTGTAGTGGTTACAGATGAGATGGTGAGCAATATGAAAGCCGGTTCGGTTATTATAGATGTGAGTATAGACCGTGGCGGTTGTTTTGAAACATCGCGCGTCACTTCTCACGAAAATCCTGTTTACAGGAAATATGATGTGATACACTACTGCGTACCAAATATAGCATCTGGTGTATCGCGCACAGCATCGCGCGCTATCAGCAATGTACTGATGCCTATTATGATGCAGTGCGCTGATATGGGTGGTTTTGAAGGGTTGATACAAGCCAAGGCCGGCATACGCAATGGGGTATACCTGTATAAGGGATGTGTGACCAATGCGCCGATAGCCAAGCGTTTCAACTTTAAATATACTGACCTCGATCTGTTGCTGGCAACACAAAGCTAATACCCCAAAATAAGAGATTGATATATGCCCAACCATAGAATGAATAAAACCATTGCAGGCTATCATTTATTGATGATACTTTCTGCTGTGGACTATAGAATAGGTGCGGAGGAAGATGCTGTGATACGTGAATACCTGGTAGAAGAGTTCCCATTCCGCGTAAGCCTGGACAGGGAAATGGGAATAATAAGCAACCTGCGTCCTGATGAATGGGAAAAGCACTTCATGAAGGCGATGGATGATTTTTATGATGATGCTACGGAGGAAGAACGTAAGAGCTTGCTAAACTTTGCCTTACAGCTTACCAAGGCCGATAATGTCATCACTAAAGAAGAGAACCATTATCTCAACCTGCTTTTCGAACACTGGAAGCCCGAAGAGGCTTAAGATTTCAGGCCCAATACAAACAGCATGATAAGGCCCGCTAAGATGCGGTAGATACCGAATGCCTTAAAGCCATACTTCTGCAAAAAGCTGATAAAGCTCTTGATAGCTATCATTGCCACCACGAATGCTACTAGCGTACCTACGCCGAATATCATCAGGTTATAGCTGTTTTGTGTCAGTAGTTCATAGCCTTTTATTTCAGTTCCATCTGTGCCTTTCCAGTTTTTCAGTATCAGTGAATAACCCGTGGCTGCCGCCATAGTAGGTACGGCCAGGAAGAAAGAAAATTCTGCTGCCAGGCTGCGTGTAAGCTTTTGCTGCATGCCGCCGATGATAGAGGCAGCACTGCGGCTCACGCCCGGTATCATAGATATACACTGCCACAAGCCTATTATCAGGCTTTGTTTAGGTGTCATTTGTGAATCATCAGTAATGGTAGGGTTCTTAAAAGCTTTATCAATAAACAGCAACACGATACCACCCAATACCAGTGTAATAGCCACCGTCAGCGGGCTTTCCAGCAGTTCTTCTATCGCATCGTTGAAAAGGAAACCCAGTACCAGTGCAGGTACTACAGCTATTGCCAGTTTCATATAAAACTGCCACTTGCCGAAGTCGAAAAACTTTTTCCAATACAATACCACTACAGACAGGATGGCACCCAACTGTATGCATATCTCGAACAGCTTGGTGAAATTATCATCCTGTATACCCATAAAATAGCTGGCAAGTATCATGTGGCCGGTAGACGAGATAGGAAGAAACTCGGTAATGCCTTCTACGATACCCAGTATAATGGATTGGAATAAAGTCATGATTATGGTATGTTGATGTATTTATGTGTTTGCAAAGAAAGCTGCCACTGCGGGTTTTCTTTAATGTAGTCTATTATCAGCGGGGTCATTTCATCCCTTTTGCTCCATTCGGGTTGCAGGAAGAGTTTACAATGCTGGCCTACCTGTGCTGCATGTTGCTCCGCCCATTTAAAGTCCGACTTGTTGTAAACAATTATTTTAAGTTCATTAGCCATGGCCATGCTTTCTGGCAGTGGTGCTTTAAATTTTTTAGGCGAAAGCGTTACCCAGTCCAGCTTGCCCGATAAGGGGCTGGAACCTGATGTCTCTATATGCACCCTGAATTGCTGGGCATGCAGGGCATCACAAATGCTTTCCAGGTTGTGCATGGCCGGTTCGCCGCCTGTTATTACAGCTATACGCCCGGGGTTGGCAGCAGCAAATTGTACTATTTCCGCTACCGTCATCATGGGGTGCGCGTTAGCATCCCAGCTTTCCTTCACATCGCACCACACACAGCCCACATCGCACCCGCCAAGGCGGATGAAATAAGCGGCATGCCCTGTATAGACACCTTCGCCCTGCAGGGTATAAAAGTGTTCCATTACAGGATAAGCTGTAGTATGTACGTTTATTGTCTGCACTGTATCTGTTCTTACACGTGTTCTTTCGCTGCTTCCAATGTATTTTTCATCAGCCCGCAAATGGTCATGGGGCCTACACCTTTAGGTACGGGTGTTATGTAGCTGCACTTAGGCGCTACATTATCATAGTCCACATCACCTACCAGCCTCGATCCACTTTTGCGTGTAGCATCATCTATACGGTTGATGCCCACGTCTATCACTATCGCACCTTCTTTCACCATATCTGCTGTCACAAAGCGTGGCCTGCCTATGGCAGCTATTATAATATCTGCGGTCTTGGTAATGGCCGCCAAATCTTTTGTTTTTGAATGGCAGATGGTAACCGTAGCATTGCCCGGCTGTGCATTGCGGCTCATCAGCACGGTCATCGGCGTGCCTACTATATTGCTGCGGCCTATCACCACACAGTGCATGCCTGCGGTATTGATATTGTAATGTTCCAGCATCAGCAATATGCCATAAGGTGTAGCCGGCAGGAATGATGGCTGCCCCAGCAGCATTTTACCTTGCGTAATGGGGTGGAAACCATCCACATCTTTGCCCGGGTCTATGGCATTGATAACTGCATTGTCTGATATATGCTTGGGTAATGGGAGTTGTACTAATATGCCATCTACCTTGTCATCTGCATTCAGCTTTTTTATTTCTTCCAGCAGTTGCGCCTCCGTTATGCTTTCTTCAAAACGCAATAGGGTAGAACCAAAGCCCAACTCTTCGCAGGTACGCACTTTATTGCCTACATAGGCTTCGCTGGCAGGATTGTGCCCTACCAGTATCGCAGCCAGGTGGGGTGTTTTGCCTTTTTCTGCTTTCAGTTTTTCTGTTTCCTGTTTTATTTGGGATTTGATATGCGCGGATACCGCGATGCCGTCCAGAATTTGCATGGCGCAAAGATACGCCGTTCCTTGCAATAGGTAAAAGCAGCGGGGGCATCAGTTAATAGTTTATTTTCGTTCTACATTTTTTATAGTAATGATAGTTAGCGATATCATCGGGGCCATAGAGGCATATGCGCCCCCCCAATACCAGGAAGGTTATGACAATAGCGGCCTGCAGGTAGGTAATATGCAGGATGAGGTAACAGCCGTTTTGCTGACCCTCGATGTAACGGAAGCAGTAGTAGCAGAAGCGATAGCCCGCGGTGTCAATATGATAGTGGCCCACCACCCGTTGATATTTTCAGGCATCAAAAGGCTGGTGGGGCGCAATTATGTGGAACGTATCATACACAAAGCCATCAAGCACGATATAAATATATATGCTGCCCATACCAACCTGGATAATGTGCATAATGGCGTAAATGCCAAAATAGCCGAAAAGCTGGGGCTGGTAGATACAGTCATTTTAGCGCCTATGAGCGATACCCTGCGCAAACTTTATACTTATGCACCGCAAAATGTGGCCGATAAAGTGCGCGATGCCATGTTTGCTGCCGGCGCTGGGGATATTGGCGCATATAGCGAATGTAGCTTCAATACCAATGGTACCGGAACTTTCCGCCCCGGCGCTGGGGCAGACCCTGCCATTGGCACTACAAACGGGCCGCGCGAATGGGTAGATGAGGTGAAAATAGAGGTGCTGATACAAAAAGATAAGGAAGCAGCAGTAATAAAGGCTCTGTTTGAAGCCCATCCCTATGAAGAAGTAGCATATGAGGTAATAGCGCTGCAAAATATAAACCAGGAGCTGGGCGCCGGTATGGTGGGCAATTTGCTGTCGCCAATGAACGAGCAGGCTTTTCTTTCCTTCGTAAAACAACAAATGAAACCCGACTGCATCCGCCATACTGCTTTGAGAGAGAAAGATATTAAACGGGTTGCTATATGTGGTGGTTCCGGTAGCTTCCTGTTGAAAAATGCCATCGGTGCCGGTGCCGACATATTTATAACCGGCGATTTCAAATACCACCAGTTTTTCGATGCCGAGGGCAAAATTGTCATTGCCGACATCGGCCACTATGAAAGTGAGCAGTACACGGTTGAAATATTTCAGGAGCTACTTAATAAAAAATTTCCTAATTTTGCCGTCCTTGTATCTGATATTAATACAAATCCGGTAAAATATTTTTGTTAAATGGCTACTGTAAAAGACTTTTCTGTAGAAGAGAAACTGACCGCGGTTCTTACCCTGCAAAAGATTGATTCTAAGATAGATGAGATCAAAACACTGAAGGGTGAACTGCCTATGGAAGTAAAAGACCTGGAAGACGAGATTGAAGGTCTGCAAACACGTATCCAGAATATAGATGCTGAAATTGACAGTATCAACAGCTTTATCGATGCAAAAACAGAGGCTAAGAAAGAAGCCCAGGCACTGATAAAAAAATACGAAAAACAACAGGATAACGTAAAGAACAACCGCGAGTTCGAGGCTATCAATAAAGAAACCGAACTGCAGGAGCTGGAAGTTAAACTGAACGATAAGCACATCAAGGATGCTAATTTCGAACTGAAAGAGCGTACCAACCAACGCCTGAAAACAGAAGAGAAAATAGCAGACCTGCAAGAGGCGCTGAAAGCTAAAAAAGCAGAACTGGACAAGATCATTGGCGAAACCGAGAAAGAAGAGAAAGTACTGGCTGAAAAATCGGAAGAAGCGAAATCAAAAGTTGATCCACGCCTGCTGAGTGCTTACGAGCGCATCCGTGGTAGCTATATGAACGGCCTGGCTGTGGTACCTATCCTGCGCGATTCTTGTGGTGGTTGCTTCAATGTAATACCCCCTCAGCGCCAGAGCGAGATACGCCAGCACAAAAAGATCATCGTATGCGAGCACTGCGGCCGCGTACTGGTAGATACAGACCTGAACGATGCAGTATCTGAAAAAGTGAAATAATCATTAACTGTTTTATGATATAAAGGAGCCCACACGGCTCCTTTTTTATTTTAATTTTTACCAAATGTGAAAATGCCCGTATTCGGAGCAATCAACATTTTACAGTACTTTTGCCAACCATTTAGGCTACTTCCATGTAGTTATTATAAATAAACAAATCTTACTTCGAATGAAGATATTAGTTTGTATCAGCCAGGTTCCTGACACTACAACCAAGATCGCTTTCAGCGACAACAATTCAACATTCAATACAGCAGGTGTTACCTTCATCATCAATCCATACGATGAGTGGTATGCACTGGTGCGCGCGCTGGAACTGAAAGAAAGCGGTGCTGCTACTACGGTAAACCTTGTAACTGTAGGCAAGGCGGATGCCGAGCCCGTTATCCGTAAAGCACTGGCACTGGGCGGCGATGAAGCTATCCGTATAGATGCCGATAGCAACGACCCGTATGTGGTAGCTGCACAGATAGCTGAATATGCAAAAAACGAAGGTTACGACCTGGTGCTTTGCGGTAAAGAATCAATCGACTATAATAACGGTTCTACCGGTGCTATGCTGGCCGAAATGCTGGATATGAACTTTATAGGCTTCGCTACCAGCCTGAATATTGAAGGTGGTGTAGCTACCGTAAAACGCGAAATAGAAGGTGGTGAAGAAACCGATACCTGCGCACTGCCACTGGTCGTTTCTTGCCAAAAGGGCATGGCCGAAGCACGCATCCCCAACATGCGCGGCATCATGGCGGCGCGTACCAAGCCGCTGAAAGTGGTTCCGGCTGCAGCTATCAGTCCGCTGACGGCTATCGTGTCATACGATCTGCCACCTGCAAAAACAGGTGTGAAACTGATTGATCCTAATAACATGGATGAACTGGTAGAACTGCTGCACACACAGGCAAAAGTTATCTAATCATCTTTTTCTTTTGACTTTTAAATTTTGACTTTAACATGTCAGTAATAGTATTAGCAGAACATCAACAAGGCAGCTTCAAAAAGAAATCTTTTGAGGCTATACAATATGCGGCAGGCATAGCACAGGCTATGGGTACATCTGTTACCGCAGTAGTATTGGGCAATGCAGGCGATAGCGAAATGCAGCAACTGGGCCAGTATGGCGCAACAAAAGTGCTGCACGTAGCAGATGCCCGCCTCGATAACCTGAATGCACGTGCCTATACAAAAGCACTGGTAGCAGCAGCAGAAAAAGAAGGTGCGAAAGTAGTGGTAGGCCTGCACGATGTAACGGGTAAGGCCGTATTTCCACGCGTAGCTGCACGTTTGAAGGCAGGTATGGTAGCAGGTGCGGTGGCACACCCTGATACGGCAAGCGGTTTCGTAGTAAAGAAAACGGTGTTCTCCGGTAAAGCATTTGCTTCTGTAAATATTACCAGCGATGTAAAAGTAGTAACGCTGATGCCAAACACTTTTGCAGTGAAAAAAGGCGAAGGCAGCACAGCGGTAGAGAAACTGGATGTAGCTTTTGAAGATAAGGACTTCGCCGTACAGGTGAAGGAAGTAAGCAAAGTAACAGGCACTGTGCCACTGGCGGAAGCTGAACTGGTAGTAAGCGGTGGGCGTGGTATGAAAGGCCCTGAAAACTGGCATATACTGGAAGACCTGGCGAAAGAACTGGGTGCTGCTACAGCTTGTAGCCGTCCGGTGGCCGATTCTCACTGGCGCCCGCACCACGAGCACGTGGGCCAAACCGGTGGTACCATCCGTCCCAACCTGTATATAGCAGCAGGTATCAGCGGCGCCATACAGCACCTGGCCGGTGTTAACGGTTCCAAGACCATCGTTGTCATCAATAAAGACCCCGAAGCGCCTTTCTTCAAGGCTGCCGACTACGGTGTGGTAGGCGATGTGCTGGAAGTATTACCAAGGCTTACAGAAGCGGTTAAAAAATGGAAAGCAAGCCATAACTAATCAGCATTTTAATACAATAGTAAAGGGTAGCAATTGCTACCCTTTTTGTGTTTTTGTAAATCGCGAAAAGAAAATTTTGCGTAACCGATTAGTTACGCATATATTTGTAACCGAACGGTTACAAATATTATATGAGAAGAGACGTTTTCCAGGCCATTGCCGACCCCACACGCAGAGAAATCATCAACTTGCTATCGCACGATGCGATGAACCTGAATGCAGTAGCAGAGAATTTCGATATCAGCCGCCCGGCTATCAGCAAGCACATCCGTATACTTACGGAGTGTGGGCTCATCGTTATCACACAGCAGGGCAGGGAGCGCTTCTGCCATGCCGACTTTAAAAAGCTGAAAGAAGTATCAGACTGGACCAGCCAGTTCAGCCGCTTTTGGGATAATAAGCTGGCAGCCCTGGGTGCATACCTTGAAAAAGACAAAGTGAAGAAAAAAAGAAGTAAGTGACACACTGTTACAGAGCTTAGAATTTTAAACACCAAATCACAATTATATGAATACAGTAACATCACAACCGCTGGTAAAAGAAGTGGTTTACAATGCGCCCGCCAATAGGGTATGGGCTGCTATTACAGACAATGAGCAAATGAAGGAATGGTACTTCAAAATGGATGCCTTCAAGCCCGAAGTGGGTTTTGAGTTTACTTTCGCCGGTTGCAATGAAGAAGGTGTAGAGTATGTGCACCTATGCAAAGTGCTGGAAGTAATACCTAATAAAAAACTGGTACATAGCTGGACGTATAAAGATTATCCCGGCTATTCTGAAGTGGCCTGGGAACTGCTTGAGGAAGGTGATAGAACCCGTCTGCGCCTTACGCACACCGGGCTGGATAGCTTCCCCGATGCACCATCTTTCAAACGCGAAAGCTTCAACCAGGGCTGGACAGGGATACTGGGTACTATGCTCAGGAACTATCTGGAAAAAGCTTAAGGATAATAAACTGGAAAAGAATGAGAAGGGTGGCTACGGCCACCCTTTATGCTGCTGCGGCCATGTTTAGTACCTTTGCAACCATTAGATGAAAAAAACCACTGCTCGGATGAATAAATGGATTATATGTATTATTGTTATTGTTTTTCCCTTATTGGTCAGCGCCCAATTCAGCGATTCTGTCAATTATCATTTCCAGTTCAATTCCACCGGTTCTATCAATAAAACTGACCTTGGCGATGCCTACTTGTTGAACAACAATATGCGCTTCGGCATTAAGAAGGAAAGTATCTCGCTAAATGCTACGGCAGGCTGGGTATATGGCCAGCAGCAGCAAAAGCTCACGAATAATGACTTTAACAGCGCGCTCGATTTCAACCTGTACAAAACACTACCGCATTTCTACTATTGGGGGTTGGCCAGTTACAATACCAGCTATTCGCTGAAACTGAATAACCAGCAACAATACGGTGCTGGTGTGGCTTACAATATCTACGACCGCAAGAATGCCTACCTGAATATCAGCGATGGTATCCTGTATGAGAATAGTGACCTGAATATCAACGATACCACCCGGGAGATATACAATACCTTCCGTAATTCGCTGCGTGTGGCATTTCGTTTCACCATTAAAGACATTGTGACCATCAATAGCAGCACTTTCCTGCAAAACTCCCTCAACTATGGTGATGATTACATCATCCGTTCCACATCCGGCCTTTCCCTGAAGCTATACAAATGGCTCAGCTTTACCACATCCCTTACCTACAATAAAATAAGCCGTACCAATAAGGAAAACCTGCTCTTCAATTACGGCCTTTCAATAGATAAATATTTTTAATTTTTGTTGTATATTTGCTATTCATGGTATGTGTAGGAAAGATAAGAAGGCGATTGAGGGCAAATTGTTGAGAATGTTGCGAAAAAGAAAAAACTGCACAATTCACAACAAAACACAACAAATGAGAATAGCCTCCTTGTAATAGATTGATTTTCAGTATAGTGTTTTAATGAAATCTGCAAACCGGAACAATTTGGAACCATTTCAAACCCATAACTTTGCCTATCTTTAAGAGAAGGGATGCTATACGCGATAGTAGATATTGAGACGACGGGAAGTTTTGCCGCTGGAAACGGCATTACCGAGATAGCTATTGTGATACATGATGGTAAAGAGGTTATCAATTTCTACGAGAGCCTTGTCAACCCGCATGCTGCCATTCCATATTTCATACAGCGGCTTACGGGTATTACCAATGAAATGGTGGCCCACGCACCCTCTTTCCACGAGATAGCGTCACAAGTGTACGAGCTGTTGCAGGATAAGGTATTTGTGGCCCATAACGTCAATTTCGACTACTCCTTCCTGAAGCACCATATGGAAGCCGCAGGGTATATGCTGGATGAGCGCAAGCTGTGTACGGTACGCCTGTCGCGCAAGATATTGCCGGGTTTGCGCAGCTATAGCCTGGGCAAGCTGTGCCACCAGGTAGGCATCAACCTTAGCAATCATCACCGTGCCGGTGGCGATGCACTGGCTACGGCACATTTGTTTGCTATGCTGGTGGCCAATGATAAGGAAGAGGTGATAAGCGGCATGCTGAAAGGCCGGAATAGCGAGCAATACCTGCCGCCACATGTGCCGGTAGAACAGGTAGATAACCTGCCAAAGACAGCAGGTGTGTACTACTTCTACAATGCTGTTGGGAAGGTAGTATATGTAGGTAAGGCCAATAATCTGAAGCGCCGTGTAAAAAGCCACTTTAGTAATAATAAAGCAGGCAAGCAAAAACAGGATTTCCTGCGGGAGATATACCGCATCAGCTATAAAGAATGTGGTACCGACCTGATGGCGCATATACTGGAAAGCACCGAGATACGCAGGCTATGGCCGGTGTATAATCGTAGCCAGAGGGGCTACCTGCCGCGCTATGGCCTGTTTATATATGAAGACAGGCAGGGCTACCAGCGCTTTGTGATAGAGAAGAACAAGCACTACCTGAAGCCTGTCTATACCTTCAATACTATTATTGAAGGGCATCATCGCCTGCGCGAGCTTATCAGAGAGTTTGGCTTAAGCGCCCGCCTGTGCAACCTTGCCAAAGTATCTGAATGCGTAGATGGTGTGCATGCAGAGCATTGCGACGGTAACTGTGCTGAATCGCTAACGGCGGATGCATACAATGAAAGAGTAGCACAGGCAGTAGCATGGCTGGATAAACACCTGCCTACCTTTGCCTATATAGATAAAGGGATTAACCATGATGAACAAAGCTGCATACTCGTTAACAAAGGCAATTTTTATGGCATGGGCTATATCAATGATGGTGTATTGCCCGATACTATAGACCAGCTACAAGAGAAACTGGAACCGATGCCTGATAATGACTATATCCGCAACCTCATTTTCAAGCATGCAGCTACGTATCCTGAAAAGTGTGTAGCATTTTAGAAATCAGAACAACTAACCTCTAAATACCAAAATGAAGCCCCTTTAGGGGTTTGGGGTTATTGAGCCAGCCAATATTTCCTCAGCAACCATTCAGCTACGGCAAATATCAATATCAGCAGGAAATACCATTTCCAATCTACCAGCGGTACAGCTGTAATGTCTGATTGTATTACTGGTTTGATATTGGTGTTCTTTGAAATAGAATCGTATAGTGAAGCTATATTTTTAGCAGGCACGAAATTGCCATTATACTTGTTCGATAGTCCGTAGAGCAATGCGTAATCGGCACCGCTTTCTATTTGTTCCAACGGGGTATGGGTTACTACAAAGCTGCCTGCTGCAGTATGTGTAGTGCCGTTGTACACAGTGCGTGCTGTGTAGGCATAATTACCCTCTGCCCATATGCCTGTGTTCAGCTTGTAGGCACTACCTGCCCGTTCAAAAGAGAAGTCTTGTTTCTTGCCATTGGCATCTGCAATGCTTAGTTGCACGTCCGGCGTATTTACCTGCTGACTGGTAGCGTTCAGTAAGTAAGCATTCAACGTAATAGCTTCCTGGTCGCTCCATACATACTTGGGCAGCGATACATAGAAAGGCTTATCATTCACATTGGCCGCCAGAAAAGCAATAGTTTGCCGGATGCACTCATCTATGGTATTGTGTGTATTGAAGTTCTTGTACTCGTAAATGCGCCAGCGCCATAAGCCCTCACCGGTTGTAATGGCAAGTGGTGTAGTGGTATTGTGTACCGCCCATAAAGGTAATTGCCCGCCGCGCTGGTTAAACAATACATCCATGCCGCCTATGGCTTCCATCTTTGCTACAGGCACATTTAGCGGTGGCATTTTGTCCAGCACGGCCTGCAGGTTTTGTGGCACTATAAAGCTGCTAAAAGCATTATTGTAAGCAGGGTAGGCGTCTACGGGCTGCATTTGCATAGCCAGTTTGTAATTGCTGAACAATGATTGCGTAGCACCCGGGTTCGATTGCATCCCCATTATAAACCACATAGGCTTTTTAACAGACGCTATGTCGCGCGCATTGTTCATTTGCATAGAGGGTAGCTGGTGCAAGATGACTACATCATAATCGCGGAAGGAAGGCAGCTCATAAGCCATGCGTACCGTTAGCTTATAGCCATCCAGCCCCTGTAGTGCTTCTTTTATAGCATTGATGTCCGGGTGTGGAGATGCAGCAGCTATTAGTATATCTTTCTTATCTTCTACTACCTCTACAAATACATCCTTCTTATTATTGGCGGTATTCTTTTCACCATCGGCAACAGGTGC
>CAMLKS010000015.1 GCA_946480675.1 uncultured Bacteroidota bacterium | reverse complement strand
GTAGGTCACCATCACTCCCCAGGGGTCGGCTACGGTGTTATTAATACCAGTCGTGTAGTATCCATTCCCCGGAATGGGTTGCCCGTGATAATGTACCCTTGCCGTAAAGCTTTGCCCCGCATTCAGCGGTGCGGGCATTGTGGCAGTATGTACCAATCCATTACGGGTAACTATTGCGGGTATATCATTAATAACAACAGAATCGGCAACCAATGGTGTATCCAGCTCAAATATATAGGCAGGCATTACATCGGTCATTACAGTAGCTGTGGTAATTACATGCCCGCTGATGGCCGAAGAAAGGTTGGTAAGCTGTATGTCGAATTTTACATGCTTTACATCATAAGCATCTTCTGCAGCATCTGCTATGGTTACTTTCATAGCACTGGCACTTTGCCTTTTAATGGCCGCACATCGTTCCGCTACATTTTCCTGGGCTATAGCTGCCATGCTGCACAACATAGCTATGCACCAACCTGCATATTTCATACCTATTAAAATTACTGCATTGGCGGTAAATACCCCACAAAGGGGGAGATGCACAACACAACATTTATTGAAATTTATTAAATACTTCAACCGTACGTTATGAAAAGCTACTATCGCGCCGTATTCATCTGCCGCTCGCTGCTGTGGTCGGTATTGCTGTACGCTACTGCCGTGCTCATTCTCGATTGGGAAGAAGTGATGATAACCATAAAAAAGAAGGACAACATACAGCTGGTGAAGATTACGCAACATCAGCCGGATATTGTCCCTCATGCAGGCGAAGCAAAGCCTGCATATGTGGTTAAAAAACTATTGAGTTGCATGGCCAAAGCCCTACAGCAACTGAAATAAATGGGAATCTACGCTGCAGTTTCAGCGTGCTCTACCAGTTGCTTATGCTCTGCGCTTACTATTTGCAGGGCCAGGTTCCTGATAGATGGAAATAGCATTTCGTACACATTGCGCCTGCTATCCGGCACATCGGTATCTTGCATACCCAGAATGTAGATGATAGATTCAGGCACTTCAAGCACTTCGCATATCTTTTTTATAGTACGTGTGCTGGGCCTCTTTACGCCGTTTTCTATCTGCGATAGAGAGGTTTGGGAGATGCTGCATCTGTCTGCGAGCTGATACTGTGTAATATCCAGCTGTCTTCTGATTGATCTAATAGCGGTTCCTATGTTCATAGCGGTGTGTATTAAACAGCAGTCTTGTTTGTTTGCTGTGTGTGTTCGGTAAAATAGACGTGCAAAGGTGTAGAAAGGTTGGTCTTAATACGAATAATTATCCATGTAATATTTCCAAAATGCATAGTTGACTATTCCTGAAATGCCTAATGCAATAGCTTTCAATTACTTACTTTTACCCCATGGCAGGCAACTTTACCAAAAGGTTACAATTCGATGGCAAAGCGATATTGGCAGCAGTGATACCACAGCACAGGCAGGATGGAATGTACTATGAAGTGAACATTAAAGGCTACCCACGTTTTTATATGAACTGGAGCGTAATGGATCGGTACGATATAGTACCCGAAGAGGGAGTAGCTATTCCCTACAATCTCATTTTAGCCGTAAGCGATGCCATAGAAAAACACGAACGATAAAAAAAGCCAGTACACATTGTACCGGCTTTTTTACTCAATCAATTTTCCAGCTTCTTCCAGGCTATGTGAAAGGTTTCACCGGCTTCTTTTTTATGGCCTATCAGCATGGCAACACTATTATTCTGTTTATCAAAATCGGCACTGCCGGGATAAATGTATTTGAACTCGCCGGCTACAGGCACGCCAAGCAGGTATTTCTGTACCACCACATTTCGTTTGTTCATGTGGTAATACATGGCATTCGTATTTTGATAATTGTACACTTTCTTTATTTCTTCACCCAGCCTTTTATTGCAGTTCTCTTCCACATCGTTGAACAGGATATAATGGCTTTTCTTTCCGCACAGGTACAGTGTCTTGTATGTTTCCAACTGGCTTGTTTTCCTGAATACGGAAGGGAAAGTTTCTCTTACTATATAATAATGCTCCTTGGGCAATACAGTAGCCCACATTTCGGCACCATTATCATCATACTGTACCACGCACACATTACCGGTATAGTAAGGCACCACTTCGTTTCCTTTGGGGCGGTAGGGCAGGTAGCGTTGTTCATATACCACCGTCGTTACACCGCGCCCGTCGGTATTCGCATCTATCATGCTGCCATAAAAGTTTATGGTGGTATCCTTCATCGCTTCCCTCAATAGCTGTGTTGGCTTTTCATAAGCTATACGGGTTTCCCTGATACCCGAAATATCTTTTGGCATGATGAACATAGAGCGGGAAAGCAGCTCTATATTATCCCGGTTCAACCCGTTTTGCACCGTCGTTTCCCACGACTTGGTGATAAGCATATTGATATTTCCTGCAAACGGGTTGATGCTGAATGTAGCATCCTTCAGTTCCAGGCTCGATGGCAGCTTCATCTTCCTGAACATAAAACGGTCTTCGCCTTCGGGCATATACAGCAATGCCAGTGTGCGTTCCATAACGTCAGGATAGTTAATGATTTTAGAAAGCTGCATGCTGATGAGTATATCGCCTTCTTCATCCATACTGGCATCCAGCAGGTCTATATTGTCGTATGCTTTGCTGGGCACTTCATAGGGTATCTCTTTTATTACTTCATGCTTATCGTTATACCTTATCAGCTTTACAGCCGTAGCGGTATCTGTAGGGTGGGTGGTATAGCAAAACACGGCATACCCTTCGCCTATCGGCTTCTTCATCAGGTATGCTGTGGTCCTTCTCTGGAAACTTGGTGACTTTACAATTTTATCTTCAGCCAGCAGCGCACCGCTGTTGCCGTCAATACGCAGGCGCACCAATGTTTGGGCATTATCTATATCCTGTGTCAGGAAAAGTGTTGCCTCTCCGTTTATATCATGCAGGCCATGAAAAAATGTAGCATCAAGGCCGTTAATATCTATTACATTACACAGGTGCTTCTTGCTGGCTATCTCTTTTCGGTCTTTGTCAAAAACCTTTACTACTATTCCTTTTTTGTTCTCAAAGTGTAGCAGCACGGTGTTGCCATTTCTTAGCTGCACTACTTTGTTCCAGCCTTCTTTCGGTATTTCTACCGGCATGCTGATGCTGTAGGTACTGTCTTGTGCATAAAGATGAGTGGTGGCAAAAAATGCGAGTACTATCGCAGTGATAAAATGTCTGAATTTCATAGGTAGAAACGGTGAGTCAATTGATGCCGAAAAATAATACATTGCCCGCTATACTGCAAATACTACATACAAAAAGCCGCCCCTGCTCGGGGCGGCTTCTCTAAAATTTAATATCCGTACAAGCTTACGCTTCAGCTTCCATGTAGGCAGATGTAGGCTCGCAGGTACATATCAGGTTACGGTCGCCATATGTATTGTTTACACGGGCTACGCTTGGCCAGAATTTATTGTTCTTCACCCACTCCAGCGGGTAAGCAGCCTGCTGGCGGCTATATGGGCGTGTCCACTCATTGGCAGTTACTGCAAACTGGGTATGAGGCGCCATCTTCAGCGGGTTGTCTTTCTTGTCGGCTTTGCCTTCTTCTATAGCGCGTATCTCTTCGCGTATGCTCAGCAGCGCATCGCAGAAACGGTCCAGCTCTGCCCTGTCTTCGCTCTCTGTAGGCTCTATCATGATGGTGCCCGGTACAGGGAAGCTAAGCGTAGGTGCGTGGAAGCCATAGTCCATCAGGCGTTTGGCCACATCTTCTGCTTCTATCTCTGCTGTCTTTTTAAACGGACGCAGGTCCACGATGAATTCGTGCGCACAGGTACCACCGCTACCGGTATACAGTATCTCGTAAGCGTTCTGCAGGCGGCTGCGCATATAGTTCGCATTCAATATGGCATATTCTGTAGCCTTGCGTACGCCCACAGGGCCCAGCATGCGTATGTATGCATATGATATCAGCAATATGCTGGCAGAGCCGTAAGGCGCTGCAGATACCGCGTTGGCATTTGCACCGTTCGTATCCTCAATGTGGCCGGGCAGGTGTGGCGCCAGGTGTGCTTTCACACATATAGGGCCTACGCCGGGGCCACCGCCACCGTGTGGTATTGCAAAGGTTTTGTGCAGGTTCAGGTGGCACACATCGGCACCTATCAGGCCGGGAGCGGTCAGTCCCACTTGCGCGTTCATGTTCGCACCGTCCATATATACCTGTCC
Organism: uncultured Bacteroidota bacterium; assembly: GCA_946480675.1. Next base: position 11,354 of record CAMLKS010000015.1, on the reverse strand, counting down.
GCCGTGCTGGTGCACAATAGCGGTTATTTCTTTGATGGTTTCTTCATACACACCGTAGGTAGATGGGTAGGTTACCATGATACCTGCCAGGTTATCGGCATGCTGTGCTGCTTTTGCCTTCAGGTCTTCTACATCTATATAACCGTTCTCCAGTGCTTTTACCACTACCACTTTGTAACCCGCCATCACTGCGCTTGCAGGGTTGGTACCGTGTGCAGATATTGGTATCAGGATGATGTTGCGGTGCTTATCGCCACGACTTTCGTGGTAAGATTTGATGGTCAGCAGGCCGGCATATTCACCTTGCGCACCACTGTTGGGCTGCAGGCTGCAGGCATCAAAAGCAGTTATCTCGCACAGGTAGGCCGATAGTTCTTTTACTATCTGCAGGTAGCCACCAGCCTGGTCTTTCGGCACAAAGGGGTGCATTTTGCTCCAGTGTGCCCAGCTCAGCGGTATCATTTCTGTAGCCGCATTCAGCTTCATTGTGCACGACCCCAGTGATATCATGCTGGTGTTCAGGCTCAAGTCCTTATTCTCCAGCATTTTTATGTAGCGCATCATTTGCGTTTCGCTATGGTGCGTATTGAATATCGGGTGTGTCAGGTATTCCGAAGTACGTGTCAGCGAGGTGCTGATGTTGGTTAATACATTATCGTGGTTTATCTCGAAGCTCACCGGCTCGTTATCGTTGCTGAATACAGCTATGATACTGAACAGGTCGGATGTAGTTGTTGTTTCATCCAGCGATATACCTACCAGTGTGTTATCTGCAAAGTAGCGGAAGTTGATTTGCGCTGCTTCGGCTTTCGCTTTGATGGCTTTGGCATCGGCTACTTTTACTACTACGGTATCGAAGTAGAAATCGGATACAACGCTCAGGCCATGTGCTTTCAGCTGTGTAGCCAGTGTTTGTGCCAGCAGGCTCACGCGCTTGGCTATGTTTTTCAGTCCATCAGGGCCATGATATACGGCGTACATAGCAGCCATATTGGCCAGCAGTGCTTGCGCGGTACAGATGTTAGAAGTGGCTTTCTCACGTTTGATGTGTTGCTCGCGTGTTTGCAGGGCCATGCGCAGGGCACGGTTGCCATTGGCATCCACACTCACACCTATGATACGGCCGGGTATCTGGCGTTTAAAATCTTCTGTACAGGTAAAGAAAGCTGCGTGCGGGCCACCGTATCCCAGTGGTACACCAAAGCGCTGTGCAGAACCAAAGGCTACATCTGCACCCAGCTCGCCGGGAGAGGTGAGCAGCGTAAGCGCCAGCAGGTCGGTACCCATAGCTATATATGCACCGGCAGCATGCACTTTTTCTACAAAGCTGCGGTAGTCTTCTATCGTTCCTTTATCGTTAGGATATTGTACGATAGCACCAAAGTAAGTGTTATCGATAGTTGCCGTTTTATAATCGCCAAATACTACTTCCACGCCCAGTGGTGCGGCACGTGTTATGATTACATCTTTCGTTTGCGGAAACACTTCGTTATCTACAAACAGTTTGGCGCGCTCCAGGTGGTCGTTGTCTTTATTCAGCGTGTGCAGGAACATGGCCATGGCTTCCGCAGCGGCAGTTGCCTCATCCAGCAGCGATGCATTGGCTATCGGCAGGCCGGTCAGGTCGCTCATCACGGTCTGGAAATTCAGCAGGCTTTCCAGGCGGCCCTGGGATATTTCTGCCTGGTACGGGGTGTACTGTGTGTACCATCCCGGGTTTTCAAATATGTTGCGCAGGATAACGCTTGGGGTATGCGTATCATAATAGCCCTGCCCTATATAGTTCTTATACACTTTATTCCGCAGCGATACATCTTTCAGCATACGCAGATAGTCCGACTCGCTCAATGCTTCCGGCAGGTTCAGCCGGTGGTTCATGCGGATGGCATCAGGTACGGTACGTGCTATCAGCTCGTCCATATCTGCTACACCTATCGCAGACAGCATTTTTTTTGTTTCGTGCTCATTAGGGCCTATATGGCGACCAATGAATTCCTGATTTTGAAGGGAAAACAAATCCATAAAATGTTAGAGACTCAATAAATTAAAAGAATGCGCAAAGTTAGCGGGATATATGCGAATTGCAAAGTATAGTATATACACTGCCTAATGCGCTATGACTGTTGTTTATAATGTTAAAGATACCCGTCACATTAAACATATCACCATATTTATACCGTTGGTGGTACGATATTAAAGCAGCATACTTCAAAACAAACAAATTATATGAAAAAGCTCATGTTTATAGCCTGCATACTGGTAGCAAGCCTTACTGCCACTGCACAGGTAAATGTTAGCGTAAATATTGGTGCCCAGCCTGCCTGGGGCCCTGTCGGCTACGATTATGTAGATTATTATTACCTCCCCGATGCTGATGCCTATTATGATGTAAATAACCGGGTGTTCGTTTACTTCAATAATGGCAACTGGATAAGGCGCCGGTCGCTGCCCGTAGCTGTCGATTTGTACCGGGTGCATAAAGTGGTGATCAACGAGCCTACCCCTTGGGTAAGGCATACGGTGTATCGCAATAAATATGTAAGCTATAAAGGCCGCCACGACCAGGTGGTCATTCGCGACTCAAGAGACGTAAAATACAAGAAAGCCCACCCCGGCAGGGGGCATGGTCATGGAAACAGTGGTAACAAGGGGCATGGTAAAGGAAAAGGGCACCATAAATAGTGCCCTTTCTTTTTATTTCTTGTTTTTTAGTATCTGGTTGGCATTGGCCAGGAAGGTTGCCTCCTCTTGCCCCTTTTCGGCTGTAGGATACCCCAGCGAGCCATAGGCGGCAATATTATATTTACCCGTTGCTTTGTCTTTATCTATGTTGAACAGCCAGATGGTAGGATAGCCCTGCACGCCAAAGAACTGCTGTAAACCCTGGTTTTGCTCCTGCAGCGCCTGTGGCAGTTCTTTCCTGCGCGGAAAATCCAGTTCCAGCAATATCACATTATCCTTGGCCCATTTCTGAAAGTTGGGCTTGTCAAATACCGCCGCTTCCAGCCTGTGGCACCAGCCACACCAGTCGCTGCCCGTAAAGAAGGCAAATACCGGTTTCTTCGTCTTCTGCGCCAGTTCATGCACCTTATTGATATCGGTATACCAGGTAAGGCCATGCTTCACTTCCTGTGCCTGCACTTTGCCGGCTATCATCAGCACCATAGCCATAGCCGCAATATAAATTGTCCGTAAACGTATCATGATAATTGAAATTAAGTAAAAATAGCAATTCGCCGTACGCTTGAAACCAAACCATGGCATTTTTAACGTTTTCCGTACATCGCTTATTAATTGACAGGCAAACTATTACACATGCCATATCCGTGCTGGTGGGTATTGCACACCCCTACCCATACCGCTATCTTTAGCGGCAAACAGACACTCATATGGATACTACCAAATTCAACTGCAACAATCCTGCCGACCAAATTGCAGCCGCAAATAATCACCAGATATCGCAAGCTACATTCGACAATTATATAAATGACTTCTGGGGTTCACAAGTACCTACACCCACAATAAGAACGTGGAATCAATTGAATGCTGCAATGATGGGGCAGAATTGTGATGAAATGCGTTGGAAATTAGAAGCTGACGAATATAATCTTACAAACAATGAAATCACACTCACAATTGTTCCGATTTCGACACACGAAGTAATACGCAATTACTCTATTGCCTTGTTTAAAGGTGTTAAAGCACTGCATAATAGTGTAACAGAATTTCATTTTTTTAAAGCAAAAAAAGAAGACGGCAGTCCAGACATCATCTTCAAAGCAGTGAACAATGTAGGACAGCCTGTTTATTTTGGAGATTTGAGTGACTTACATCCCTAATGAATAAGTGGAATATTATCTCACTTATTATCTCTGTTGCCTCATTTTTATTGCCATTAGTATTTGGTTACAAAAAAAGGCAAACTCTGTTATGGGCTTATCTGTTTATAGGGTTCGCTTTTGATATTTCCTTGATTATACTTAAAAGAATTTATCACGTAAATATTTTCCCATTTGCCAACTTATATGTGTTAATAGAGTTTCTTCTTTTATCTGCTTACTATTATAAAAATGCCACAAAAAATAATACAAATTTTCTGCTTATTACATTAATAATCGCCTGTGTTTACATTTCGCAAAGTATTCATAATGGAACGCTGAATAGGAATGGCACTGGAGCGTCGGTATTATACGTTGTATATTTATTGTATGCCTTGCTTGGCTTCTATTCAATTTCTAAGAAACCTGTGTATGCCAATATTACAACTTCATCATTCTTTTGGGTTAATGTAGCAATCCTTCTGGGCAGTTCAGGTAGGGTTATTCTATTCTTGTTCGAAGATTACCTGATAGCACATCAAAATACATATCTTGGTCATCTCTGGATTGTATATAGACTGCTGAATGTCCTTATAAACATCCTATTTGCCATAGCACTTACCCGCAGGTATGAATGATAATATCGTTTTGCTGATAATACTCGCTGTACTGGCCATGCTCTTCCTGGCATTGGCCGTGGTACTGTTTGTTGTGCATTATCAAAAACGCATTACTACTATCAACCTGCTGAAGGAAAAAGAACTCACCGAGGCCGCCATCCGTGCCGAAGAAGAAGAACGCATGCGCATTGCTGCCGAGCTGCACGATGATGTGGGCGCCACCCTTTCTTCTGTAAAGTTTTACCTGCAGATGGCCGAAAAAGAAGCCACGCCCGATGTGTTCCTGCAGTCGCAGCAACTGATAGATGAAAGCATCAGTAAGGTACGCAGCCTCTCGCACCGCCTGCAACCGGCTATGCTCTTACAGTTGGGCCTGCAGGATGCCCTGCAGTCGTTCTTCGCCCCCTTTCAAAAGAATGGCAGCATCCATATAGAATACACCAGCGATAAGCTGCCTCCGCTACATGATAATATGGCCCTCACCGCCTACCGCATTGTGCAGGAACTGCTCAACAATACCCTGAAACACGCCACCGCCACCCATGCCGAGGTATATACCGAAGTAGCTGAGGGCATGCTATGCCTCTGCTTCAGCCACAATGGCCGGGGCATTACCGAGGCGCAGTTTCAGCAATACATTTACAAAAAAGAAGCTACCGGCCTCAAGAACATCATCAACCGCCTCAAGGTAGTCAACGGCACCATCGCCTTCGAGCAGGAAAAGAACTGGTACCACACCATTGTGCGCATACCGTTGTAGATCATTATCTTCACCTTCATGCTACCATACCTCTTTACCTCGCAGCGTCTCGGCTTCCGCGGCTGGACAGATGCGGATATCCCCCTCATGGCTGCCATCAGTGGCGATGCTGAAGTGATGCGCTTCTTCCCCGCCATAGCTAGCCCGCAGCAAACCCACGATTTCGTGCGCCGCATGCAGCAGATGCAGGCTGAAAAAGGCTATTGCTACTATGCTGTCGATAGGCTGGAGGATGGTGCCCTCATTGGTTTCATCGGCCTCTTTTGGCAGGAATACGCCGCTACCTTTACTCCCTGCACCGATGTAGGCTGGCGCCTGGCAAAAGAGCATTGGAACAAAGGCTATGCTACCGAAGGGGCCATCCGCTGCCTGCAGCATGCACACGATACTTTGCAGCTACCCGTCATCTACGCCACCGCACCGGCTATCAACCTGCCGTCCATACATGTAATGCAAAAAGCAGGCATGCAGCACCATACCGATTTTATCCACCCGCGCCTGGCCAATGATGAGCGCCTGCGCCATTGTGTAGCATATATCAGTAAGAAATAGTTTTGTAACTTAGGGTACCATTTATCCTTAGTTACTATGCGCTATACCTACACCTTATTATGCATCCTGCTGTGCCTGCATACCCATGCACAAAGACAGAACAATAACTGGATACTCGGCAAATACACCGGCCTCAATATCGGCTCTTTTTTCACCTACACTACCAAAGCCAATATATCGGAAAACGGCGCCATTGTCAGCGATGCCGCTTCCGGCAATCTCCTCTTTTATACCGATGGGCAAAACGTATGGGATAGAAACCATGATGGCATGCCCAATGGTTATGCTATGGGGCAGGACAATAACGGCACCAGCGCACAGGGTGCGGTCATCATACCCACAGCTAAAAAAGCCAACACATACTACCTCTTCACCGTGGGCGATAAAGACCACTCCGGCCAGCTGCAATATTCAGAAATAGATATGGCGCTGAACGGTGGCCTGGGCGATGTGGTGGCTGCCACCAAAAATACCATCCTCGGCGATGGCTATACCGAAGCCATGACCACCGTAGCCCTCTGCGATATGATGTGGGTACTGGCCATCAAGCGGTATAGCAACGAGGTGCATGCCTTCCAGGTAACGGCCAAGGGCGTTACCGGCCCCGTCATATCAAAGCTCGGCTACGGCATCACCATACCCAATGTGGCCACTATGAAAATATCGCCCAACAAGCGATACCTTTCCATAGCTACGCACCACACCCGCAGCTACCTCGCCATTCACGATTTCGATATCATTACCGGTGCTGTTACCAATGGCACACTCATAGATTCTTCGGGCAACGAATGTTTTTACGGCAGCGAGTTCTCGCCCGATAACAGCAAACTCTACGCCGCCGAACTCAAGAAGGCGGAAGTGTATCAATATGATATGACGCTGCCGCCTGCACAGGTAGGCGCATTGCGCAAAACCATTTACACCGGCACACCGGGGCTGTACGATGTAATGGGTGCATTGCAGCTGGGCCCCGATAGCAATATCTACCTCGCCCTGCCCAATGAAAGCTACCTCGCCCGCATCAGCACTCCCAACAGCAATACACCCACTTATGTACACCATGCGGTTAATCTCGGTTCGTTCAAGTCGGGCTATGGACTGCCGCAACCCGTACCGCAGGTAGGCATCGCGCTCGATACGCTGCCCGGCACCCTGCAGGTCATCTATCTTTGTAAAGATTCTACACGCCTGCTCAAGGCCCGCAGTGCCGCGCACTACATCTGGCACGATGGCAGCCGCGATTCTACTTACTTTATCAATAAGGGCGGCTCTTACACCGTCAGCACCATCAAAGACTGTATCCTCATTACCGATACTTTTTATGTAGAGGAAGTGAAGCTCTCGCTCGATCTCGGTCTCGATAGTTTCATTTGCAGTAAGGATACCATTACGCTCCATGCCGGTGTGCAAAAGCCGGGCACAACCTATGCATGGAATACCGGCGCCACCACCCCCACACTCAGGGTTACCGAACCGGGCCTGTACACTTTATCTATCGCCTACAATGGCTGCGCTACCGGCGATGCCATACAGTTTCGCAGCATCCGCATACCTACGCTTGTGATGGGCGATGATGATAAGCTCTGCGATGGAGAAGAAAAGATACTGCCGCGCATAGGCCCCGTGGGCGATACGGTAAAATTCCTATGGTCGGATGGCTCTACGGGGCGCGAGCTGAAGGTGACACAAAGCGGCACCTACAGCGTTAGCATCACCAACCGCTGCAACGAGACTGTAAAGGGCAGTGTCCGTATCGACTTCCGCAATTGCAAGCTCTACTACCCCAATGCCTTTTCACCCAATGGCGATGGCCTCAATGATGTTATCCGCATCCGTGGCGACCTCGCCAATGTATCCAACTACACCATCCGCATCTCCAACCGGTACGGGCAGGCGGTCTTCACCTCTCAAAACATCAACGATGCCTGGGATGGCAAGCTGAAAGGCAAAGTGCAACCCATGGGCACCTACTACTACATCATCACTTACAACTACATGGGCAAGGAAGAAATACTAAAGGGCGATATAACGCTGGTGTGGTAAGCACGCTATAGCAGCATCAACTTTACCAATCTTTCTATTGCAGCCCGCTGCCTACCTTGCAGCTGCATGTTGCATGTGCACACATATCATCCCTGCCTGCGCTTACAGCCTTATGTAAAGCAGTACACCTGCATACAGGCGGGCGATGCTGTCACCAACCGCATCCTGCCCGATACCTCGGTGGTCATGGCTTTTCGTTGCCATGGTACGGTAAGCGATGATGCAGCGGTATTCCCGCCATTCGCCATCAGTGGGCTCAGAAACACGGCAAGGCATATACATTACCATGCCGGTGCCCATAACATATTGGTGCTGCTGCAGCCCGGTGCAGCCACGGCTTTGCTCGGCATCAATATGCAGGCCATATACAATCAAAGCGCCACGCTCGATAATTTCATACCCGCAGCCACCCTCCGCACACTGGCCGATAAATTGCAGCACAGCACTACCACCGCGCAACGCATAGCACATATAGAGCAACTGCTGCTATCCCTGCTCAATGGCAGGCAGGCCAATGCACTCGTTACCACTGCCATACAGCACATATACAAGGCAGGCGGCAATGGCAGCATTAGCGCTATGATAGATAAGCTCTACATCAGCCACGATGCTTTTGAGAAACGTTTTCGCAAGGCCGTAGGTGCTACGCCCAAGCAACTGGCATCGGTAGTGCGTATGCGCCGCATCGTGCAAGGCAGCACGCAGGGCGATAGCTTTACATCGCTCGCCCACAGCGCCGGCTATTACGACCAGGCACATTTCAACAAGGCCTTCAAACAGTTTACCGGGCAAACCCCGGGCGATTTCTTCCGCGCGCCACGCTTCTGGTAATTCAATGATTTTTTACAAGCCCGCCCCTGCATGCCACGGTAGCTTTGTGGTATGAAAAGCAAGATGCATATGCAATACACCAAAGCACTAACGCTGGCAATCCTCATGGCGTGGGCCGTAAACAATGCAGAGGCACAGCACAATAAAACATCAAAAACTATAAAAATGGAAACAGGAACTACTGCACAGAACAAAGCGCTCATCCGCTCGTTGTATGAGGACATCATCAACAATCGCAGGCTCGAAAGGCTGGACGAGGTGATAGCACCCGCCTTTGAAGGTGCAGGCGCCAAGGGCCCGCAGGGCTTCCGCAATACCGTTACCGACCTCGTTACGGCCTTCCCCGATATCAGGTTTAAAATAGAAGACATGATAGCCGAGGGCGACAAGGTAGTAGCCCGCTGGTCGTGGACCGGCACGCATAGTGCCCCCTTCCGCGGCTACCCCACCAGCCATAGGCAGATACACAATGAAGCCCTTGTAATGTATCAAATAGCAGACGGCAAAATCACCCACTCCTGGCTCCAGTCCGACAGGCTCGGCGGGCTACAGCAGATGGGTGTTACCTTACAAGCACCGGAAAAGTAAAAGCAGCCAATTGGCTGCTTTTAATATAAAAACTGCGACATTGCTATTTACAATTGAACCAATGCAAGGTGCACTTTTTTATTTCCCCTGTCATTGTTTACCATTAGCATAGCCAGCGTATTGTCTTTAGCATTATACGCCATGCTGCCGGGCATCGCATAGTTACCCGATCGTTTATCCTTCGGCGCACCAAACAAGTACGATTTTGTTACCTTACCGTTCACCATTTTATACAATATCGCATTCGCGTCCGATATGGTGGTAACATAGTGTGCCTTCTTGCCGGGCTCTTTATCAAAGTTTTCCGGGATATCGTTAAAAATAATGTAGCCGGCATCCGGTGCATTGAAATAATAGTACCCAAAGTACTGCTCTATTTCAAACCGGTTTCTCATAAAGCCTCTGCCCGATGCCTGCATACGTTCTATTACATACGCCTCTTTCACCTTACCCGTTTCATCCTGAATGGCAATGCCAAGGTTGCCCGCGCGTGTTTCCGTAGCGCTTTTAGTATAGTAGTAAGATAATTCTTCGCATACCACGGCATTAGCATTCTTACCGGTGCTGAATACATTTTCCAGCACGCCGTGGTAGCCATCTGTTATACCCATACCCAGTGCTTTGCTGTTCAGCTCGCCCCCCATTCCCTTTTCTACCACCTCAAAGTTGTTATAGTTTACATACTTCTGCTCTATCGACGAATAGACAGTTTCCCGACCGTTAAAACCACCCTTGCGACGCTCTTCATACATCAATACAGTATGGCAGGTGTTGGTCGCAGGGTTGTGCACCATCTTCATACCATTCATATCAGATGGCACTGTCGTTTTCAGGTCATGTATCTCAAATGCATTATCGCCTTCCTTCAGGGTAGCCAGCATCAGCTCCATGCGTTCTTCTTTCCATTTGCGCAGCTTATAGCTATACTGCGCATATAGGGTGCCATTGTGAAACACAAGGTTATGATAATCCAGTATCGAATCCTGCGTAGTTAGCATGGCTTCTCCTGCCGGGTTAAACTGGTCGTCGTAGAATTGGGCTTTGAAAGATTTGTAGTCTGTGTCCGTAATATAGAAAACCACCTGGTGGCCCGTGGCTTCATCTACTTTTATTGCTACAGGCAGTATCGCACTCGTCTCACCCAGCCGCAGTATCTCTTTAGCACGATTAAATTTACCCGTTGCCGCATCCAGGTGAATACGTTTCAGTACCTCTACATTACCACGATGCGTTTGGTGATAAAACAATACAATCTCATTGTTTATTTCATACAGTCCGCCAAAGGTCGATGCACTCATTTTCCGGTCTGTCCACTGGCTGTGCGGTGTTTTGCGCATACTCAACTGCTTGCCTTGGCCATCATATATTTTGGCTTCAATATTATCGGGCGTAATGTTCAGGTAAGCCACATTGCCATTCTTGAGTATCAGCAATTTTTTAGTGCCTGGTTCCGGCTCTTCAAAGCCGGGGCTCATCACCATTTTAGGCTGGGCCTGCAGCCATACAGGAAAAAGAAATAGCAATACAAGTAAAAGGGATCTGTTCATTTGTTATAGGATGGATTTTGCCTGCCAATATAATAAAGGCAATTGATGTTTGATAACAACCTCCGCTGGCTCCAGTCCGACAGGCTCGGCGCCCTCCAGCAAATGGGTGTAACCTTACAGGCACCGGAAAAGTAAAAGGAACAGAAAAACCTATACAGTTGGTGTGAGTTTTAAAATAGCCCTCCGCAATCTGTGATAAGGATTTGACATTCATAGATTTTGTATATTTGCCGCAGTCAGAACGAGGTGCAATGCGCCTTAAGATGGCAAAAGCCTTGGAGCTATTGAGGCAAACAGTGAAAAGAGCAATCTTTACCATTTGTTTCATGAACTCTCTTCTCTGCCACCAAAACCACATTGTTATTTGCAGGTTTCAGGTAACCGTAACTGTGGAAGCGGGATTTTATAAGGACGAGGAGGCAAAGGCGGCGGCAATTTCTAAAAAACAGAAAAAAATTGGTAAAGTGCTTCAAAAAAGTACATTTGCTAAGGGACATCTAAAACACAGGAATATGTACGTTAAAAAACAACCAGAAGAAGCGGAAGTCACTGCATAGTACAGCCGCCTAAGCAACAGTCAGAACGAGGTGCAATG
>CAMLKS010000014.1 GCA_946480675.1 uncultured Bacteroidota bacterium | reverse complement strand
ATAGCAGATGGCTCATCATCTCCGGGCGGCCAGCCATGCGATATTCGCAGATGGCTAAAAAGAGCAAGATGAAAATGGCGGTGGCAAAGACAGGTATTTGTTTATGGAATTGCTTGCCTACGTATTGTATGGTGCGCACCAGTAAGTACACGATAGCTACATTCACCAACGCCTGTAGCAGTAAGACGCCTTCGGGGCCCAATGCTTTTTCAAAAGCACCAATGATGACCTCGTACAGCCATTTTACATTTACCCATGGCCGGCCTGCCATGGTGTAGGAAAACATATCCGTTTTAGTAACCTGCCCATGTTCCAGCATCCACCTGCCGGATAGCAACTGCCACCATATATCGGGTTCGCGAAGTTGTTTCATGCCCAGTGCAAATGCACATAGGCCACAGAGTATATATATAATCCTGTTTAGATACCGTTGCATAAAAATATTGGCTGAAAATACATCTTAATGCATTTTCAGCCAATTGTTATGCGTGCGACGCTTAATATTATTACTGTACCAATACCTTAGTGCCCAGGTCTACCGTTGTGCCGTATTTCATATCGATATTATCTACCGTTACATCTATAAACGATGCTACACTTGCATCGTAGGTAACGCTGTAAGTACCCTCAGGCAAGCCTACAAACATGAAATAGCCATCAGGACCGGGGATAGCTGTAAAGGTATCTACACCATTAGTAACGTATACTGTAGCCAATGCCGGGCCGGGCAATACATAACCTTTTATGCGGCCATCTGTAAGCTGCGAATAGGCACGTATTACAGGCTTCAGCATGTATTTGCCATTGCCTGTCTGTACAATAGATTTTCCGGCATCAAAATCTATCCACAAGTCATAAGAACCACCTGCTACAAAGCTTTCTTTCAGATTTAACTTCAGCCCACTTTCCTGTGCAGAAGGTGTATTCAGCGGGTAGCTGGTGCCATCTACTACTACCGAGTTGTTGCTGCCCAGTATCAAACGTATCTGGCCCACCTTACCGGCAGGAATATCTGCACGCAGCAGTAGTGTATCCAGGCCATTGCGGAAATCGAGCAGGTTGTAAACACCGGGGCGGATGGGTGCCAGCGAAACGGCTGCGCTACCCTCCATGGTCACTTCTACTTTTTGAATGTCGATATACACTGCATCGTAGGCAGCAGGATCATCTGTAAGGTGCATATTCACCTTTGCGGTACCTTGTGTGTTTACCGGTTTGTCATCATTCTTTTGGCAAGAGGTAAACACCAGGGTGGCAGCCATTGCTGCAATAATCGCCGGGGCAAAAATTTTTCTTTTCATGTACAATTCCAGATTAGTGTAATGCCTAGAGTCTAAAAAATCGTGCCAAAAAAATCCCGGTTGTGAAAACAACCGGGATACAACTGTAACTGTGTCCTATCTATTGGTCTAAGCTCATCTAAGTTTTATTACCTCGCTATTCTTTATTCGTCTCCTTTACTTTCTTTCAGGAAGAATGCATTCTGGAATTTACCCCAGTAAGGTTTGCTGATGTCCGCATCTGTTTCTTTAGCGAAATAACCATCTGCTTTTTCGAAATAAGGTAGTGCTGCTTTTTTACCACCGCCAAACATTTTAGGTGTAAAGAATTTGTTGGTACCCTGCAGGTAATAGATGCGCGGGTTCTCTGCATTTATCTCCTTTGCTTTTTGCAGGTTCTCTTCAAATATCTTTCCGTATTTCTGCCAGCGTGCCTGCGGCTTTACGGCCATGCGTGCATTGGCTACCATAGCTGCCAGCACATAAGTTTCATCATTGTCTTTGCCAAGGATGCCTACGGCTTCACTCAGTTCTTTATCGGCTTCATCTACATAAGCATCGCGCTTGGCTTCTTCTTTTTCCATGTAAGAAAGCACTGCTTTGGCATAGGCATTGTAAAAGTGTGCTGTCCATTCACTGTTCCATTTTTTAGCTATCATGGTCAGCTTGTTGCTTTGCTCTACTTTCTTCGTAAAGTCTTGCGTGGTATCGAAGGCAGTAAAGGTTTTCTTCAGTGTTTCGTTGTAGTCCTGTGCATGGCAGTTCAGATACGTGAATGCTGCAATGGCTGTTAATAGTAAGAAGCGTGTCATCTTATATGTTTTATGGTTTTTAATATAATTATTAAAGTTCGTCTTTATCAAATGCAGTAAGTGAGAAGTTGGCACCTATGAATACCGAGCGGTATAGCGCCGGGCGCATTTCATAGCGCTGGCCGTTGGCATAGCGATAGCCAAATACATTCTTCTGGTTGGTGATGTTATCGATACCAACGTACACCACTGTAAACCACTTTTTGATAGAAGTAAGATAGTTGATATTGAGCGACAGGTTGTGGAAGTCAGGTGTTTTATCGCCCAGAAATACGGGGTTGGAAGGGTTGTAGTAAGGCCTGCCGGTGGCATAGCTATACGTCATGTTTATCTGCGTTTGCAGCTTTTCGATAAAGTATTTGGTCACTACATTCAGGTTGTGGTTGGCAATGAAATCGGGTTGCGATTCGGCCAGGTAGTTTTTATACAGCCTGCGGGTATCTATATAGCTGTACGATATCCAGTAGTCGGCATTCTTGATGCTTTTCTTATCTCTCCAGAACAGCTCTGCACCTGTGGCATAGCCGTGGCCGAAGTTGTTAGCAGGCATGGTGATAGGGTCTAAATATCTTGTCTGGTTCGGGTCGAATGATTTGGTCAGGTATTCATATACCAATTGATCGTAGTGTTTGTAATAGCCTTCCAGCCTCAGGGTGCGGTCGTTGTGCATATACTGGTAGTTGGCTATGTAATGCACAGAGCGCTGCATTTCCAGGTTCTTGTAATTGGCAATGAGGTACTGCTGATCGGGCGTTTGGTAGAACATGCCACCTGCCAGCGATACCTGCCCGTACAGGCCTACTTTTACACCGGTGGCCAGGCGTGGGGCTACCACATTCTGGCTCAGCAGGGTGCTGTGCTCGTAACGCACACCAGGCTTTACTGCCAGCCAGTGCAGCGGCGACCAGTCCATCTCTGCAAAGGCAGCGAGTTGTGTTTCAGTAAATTCTGCAGGATAGGTATTCCAGGTGCGATTATAGTTGAAGTGCTGCAACTCGCCACCTACTAATATACTCAGGCGCGTGGTGGCATAATACTTAGCCTCTGCACGAAACTGGGTACGATAGTCCTTGTTCACATTACTCATGGTATCCCACTTCACATCGTCCTGGTTGTAGCTGTACGAACCTGCTGTGTATAAGCTCCATTTGTCTTTCAGCATTTGCCTGTATGAAAGGCTGCTGTACAGGTTTTGAGATTTCAGGCCAAAGTCAAGTGTGTTACCTGCATCACCGGGGTTGGGCACACGTGTACCGCTGGTGAAACGTGAATAATTCACCAGTGCTTTTAAGATGCCATCTTTATTGGGCTTCCAGGTAAACTTGGTAGAACCACCTGCACCTTTGGGTACATCGTAAAAGTCAACGTTTGTTTTAGCAATACCATAGAAGGGGGTCAGGTTGTTGTAATAACCTGTTGCTTCTATGCTGGTTGTTTTAAAAAGCTTGGAGCCTGAAGCATATACACCGGCCATATTCAGGCCCAGGTTTACGGTGCTTTTATCGGGCAGGTCGTTACTATTCAGTTCCAGTACCGATGACAATGCCTGACCGTAACGGGCGCTATAACCACCGCTGCTGAAAGAAATACCCTTGAACTGGAAGGCACCGAAGCGGCTACGTGCTGCTACACCCGGCGCTGTGCTCAGGAAGGCATTTTGCGCTATCAGGCCATCTACCACCACTGCGGCTTCGCTGGCATCGCCACCGCGCACAAAGAGACCGGTTTGCGTGCCCTGTTGCTGTGTGCCGGGTAGTGTCTGTATCGCTTTTACAATATCGGCCTGCGCACCTGCTGTAGTCACAATGTCCAGCGGCTGCAGTACAGTCTTATTCTTGTCCGATGCTTCAAAAGAGCCTGCGGTGATAATCACTTCATCCAGTTGGCGTGATGAGCCCTTCATTTTTAATACTACATCTTTCAGATCGCCCGCTATAGTTACAGGCAGACCTGCATTTTCGTGAGCCACTTCGGTAGCCATCAGTGTTTGTGCACCGGTTTCCGTGGTTGTAAAGCTGAAGTTGCCGATGCTATCGCTGGTGCTGCCGTCCAGTGTATTATCAAGATACACGGTGGCGCCACGTACCGGCTTTCCTTTTTCGTCTGTTACCTTACCACTGATGGTAGCCTGCGCCATAGCGCTGAAGCTGCCTGCCAGTAAAAAAGATAAGAGTAGCGAATGTTTCATAAAAATAATTGGAGGTGATTTTTTCTGATTGATGGAGCAAAACTATTACCTGCCTACCTGCAGCCGAAATCCATTTCGGCTAAGCGGTAATAACAGTCGGTGAACAACCTTTTGCTGTCGGTAAAAGTTTTGTTAAAGTGACGCTTCTATGACGGGGCGCTATTATCGTGGCACAATTCTTTCATTTTACCTGGTGAGCGATTTTTTTCATGTAAAAAGGGGCACTTTGTCAAAAGCGCCCCTTTTTCTATTTGTAACGTGTGTAATTACATATTGCGCCTGTACTGGCCGCCTACTTCAAACAGGGCTTTGGTTATCTGCCCCAGAGAGCAATACTTCACGGTTTCCATCAGTTCCTCAAAAATGTTCTGATTGTGGATGGCCACCTGCTGCAATTTGTGGAGTGCTTCCTGGCCTTTGTCGCCACTGCGCTTCCACAGGTTTTGTACCGTGCTTATCTGGAATTCCTTTTCTTCGGTAGTAGAGCGTATTACTTCCTGTGGTATCACCGTAGGTGAGCCTTTACTGCTCAGGAAGGTATTTACACCTATTATCGGGTATTCGCCGGTATGTTTCAGTGTTTCGTAATACAGGCTTTCTTCCTGTATTTTGCTGCGCTGGTACATGGTTTCCATAGCGCCTAATACGCCACCGCGTTCGCTGATACGGTCAAACTCGCTGAGTACGGCTTCTTCTACCAGGTCGGTCAGCTCTTCTATTATAAATGAACCTTGTAGCGGGTTTTCGTTTTTAGCCAGTCCCAGCTCTTTATTGATGATGAGCTGTATAGCCATGGCACGGCGCACACTTTCTTCTGTAGGTGTAGTGATGGCCTCATCATAAGCATTTGTGTGCAGCGAGTTACAGTTGTCGTATATCGCATACAGCGCCTGCAGCGTAGTGCGGATATCGTTGAAGTCGATTTCCTGTGCGTGCAGGGAGCGGCCCGATGTCTGGATGTGATATTTCAACATTTGTGAGCGCTCGTTGCCACCATATTTATACTTCATGGCCTTAGCCCATATACGGCGGGCCACGCGGCCTATCACACTGTATTCAGGGTCTACACCATTGCTGAAGAAGAACGATAGGTTGGGGGCAAAATCATCTATATGCATGCCACGGCTGAGGTAGTATTCTACAAACGTAAAGCCATTGCTGATGGTAAATGCCAGCTGCGATATAGGGTTGGCACCTGCCTCTGCTATGTGGTAACCGCTGATAGACACCGAATAGAAATTGCGCACGCCTTCATTGATGAAGTATTGCTGCACATCGCCCATCACACGCAGTGAAAATTCGGTAGAGAAAATGCAGGTATTTTGTGCCTGGTCTTCTTTCAGTATATCGGCCTGAACGGTGCCACGCACTGCTTTCAGGGTATCGGCTTTTATTTTGGCATATACATCGGCAGGCAATACCTGGTCGCCGGTAACACCCAGCAGCATCAGACCAAGGCCATCGTTACCTTGCGGCAATTCGCCTTCTGCACCACCACCAAATACCGATGGATTGTAGGTAGGGCGCTTGATGTCTTTTTCTTTATATATGGCGTCTATCTTCTTGTTTACTTCTGCTTCCAGGCCGTTTGCTTTGATGTACAGTTCGCACTGCTGGTCTATCGCTGCATTCATAAAGAAGGCAGTAATAGTAGGTGCGGGGCCATTAATGGTCATCGATACCGATGTTTTAGGGTCGGCCAGGTTGAAACCACTGTACAGTTTCTTAGCGTCATCCAGGCAGCAAACGCTAACGCCTGAATTACCTACTTTACCGTAGATATCCGGGCGGTGGTCAGGGTCCTGTCCATATAGCGTTACACTATCAAATGCGGTACTCAGGCGTTTAGCCGGCATGCCCAGCGATACGTAATGGAAGCGTTTATTGGTACGCTCAGGCCCGCCTTCACCGGCAAACATACGTGTAGGGTCTTCCCCCTCGCGCTTGAATGGATAAATGCCCGCAGCATAAGGGAATTCGCCCGGGAAGTTTTCGCTGAGTGCCCAGTACAGTATTTCGCCCCATGCTTCAAACTTTGGTACGGCTACTTTGGGTATCTGTGTATATGAAAGCGATTCGGTATGTGTTTTTATCTTCAGTTCCTTATCGCGCACTTTAAATACGTAGAACTCATCTGTAAACAGGTGCTTCTTCTTGTCCCAGTTTTCCAGCAGGTGCTTGTTCTTAGGGTCCAGCTCCATTTCTGTTTTGGCATACACTTCCTGCAGTGTTTTTACCAGGCGGTCTTTATCATCTACCTGCGCTGCCTCCAGTGTTTCTATTGTTTTCCTGAGGCCAAACAATTTTTGCGCAACTGCAGCCTGGTCTTTAGCCCATTTATCGTACTTCCTGTTGTTTTCAGATATTTCGCTTAGGTAGCGGGTACGAGCCGGCGGGATGATGAATATCTTTTCACTCATCTCGTCCGTTATCTTAAAGTTGGAGTGCAGCTCTGTACCGGTCTTTTTCACCACAATGTCCATCAGCGATTTGTACATCGTGTTGGTGCCCGGGTCGTTGAACTGTGATGCGATGGTGCCATATACCGGCATATCGTCGGGGTTCTGGTCAAACAGTTTATGGTTGCGCTGGTATTGCTTCTTCACATCGCGCAGGGCATCCATAGCACCGCGTTTGTCAAATTTGTTGATGACAACTATGTCCGCAAAGTCCAGCATGTCTATCTTTTCCAGCTGTGTGGCTGCACCGTATTCCGGTGTCATCACATACATGCTCAAGTCGCTGTAGTCGGTTATCTGGGTATCGCTCTGGCCAATACCCGATGTTTCGAGTATGATGAGGTCATAATTCGCAGCTTTCAGTATGTTGACTGCATCCAGTATATGCTTGGATACGGCCAGGTTGCTTTGGCGGGTAGCCATCGAGCGCATGAATACACGCTCATTGCGGATGGCATTCATACGGATACGGTCGCCTAGCAAGGCGCCACCTGTTTTCTTTTTAGAAGGGTCTACCGATATGATACCAATGTTCTTGTCCTTAAAGTCAAGGAGGAAACGGCGCACCAGCTCATCTACCAGCGAGCTTTTACCTGCACCACCTGTACCGGTAATACCCAGCACCGGGGTTTTGGATGTAGCGGCAGTTTCCGATATCTTCTTCAGCATAGCCTGTGTTTCCGGCAGGTCGTGAAAGTTTTCTGCTGCAGATATCAGTCGTGCTATCGATTTGGCATCTTTTTCATGCAGGTGGCCTACTTCACCGTTCAATTGGTTGCCGGTTGGGTAATCGCTTTTTTGTATCAGGTCGTCTATCATGCCCTGCAGGCCCATAGCACGGCCATCATCGGGCGAGTAGATGCGCGTGATGCCATAAGCATGCAGCTCATCTATTTCCGAAGGCAGTATTACGCCGCCGCCGCCGCCGAATATTTTGATATGCCCGCAACCACGCTCTTTCAGCAGGTCGTACATATACTTGAAGTATTCTACGTGGCCACCCTGGTAAGAGGTCATGGCTATAGCATTGGCATCTTCCTGTATGGCGCAATCCACCACTTCCTGCACACTGCGGTCGTGGCCCAGGTGTATCACTTCCACACCACTGCTCTGCATCACGCGGCGCATAATGTTGATGGCAGCATCGTGCCCGTCGAAAAGAGAAGCAGCCGTAACGATACGTACTTTATTCTTCGGAGTATATGACATATATGTAAATTCTTACCAGTAAAATGCACAGGCACAGCCTGTAATAAGGGATGTAAAGGTACAAAACGGCAGGCAATAACGCATTTGCCGAGCAGGTTTTGTAACGATAAATGGCGGCCAGTAGCCGCCATTTATTATAAGTAGTTTAAATGAATTGTTTTAGAACAGCAGGTTCCTCTGGTTGAAGAAGTAGGTGAACCTTGGCATTATGGTCCACTGGCGCTGCAAACCGTCAGGGCGTGCATCGCGCGTGATAACGGGGAAAGAACCGGTGATATCCAGCTTGCAATCGGCATAGCGGCCAAAGCGAACGAAGGCATTACCTACGATGCTCATAGTAAAGCCGTCGGAGCCATCTATTTCCCTCCATGCACCGGTACGGTCTTCGTACAGATCATTGCGCAGGTGGTACATGGCTAAAGCGCCCCCTGTTATACCCAAACGGTTATTTACCAGGTGGCCTTCCAGGCGTGCCATTACATCGCCATTGCGATACAGCTTGCGCGATATTTCATATTCGCTGTTGCTATATACGGGGTCGTTCATATAAGTTGAACGGTAGTAGTCATTCTGATTGTAGCGGAATACAGGTTGCTGATAACCTACAGCCACGCTTACATATTCTTTGAACATGGCGCTGGCGCCCAGTATACCATCTGTACTACCCAGGCCACTTTGATAAGCCATAGGCAAAGGGCGGGTATTGCCATCGCTGCGGTTGGCAGTAGTCATGCTGAGTAATGCACCTGCAGTAGCCTGTACAGTCCACCATTCAGGGTCTTGCACGAACACATGGGTATAAGCCAACGACAGATCGCCCAGTCCCCAGCCGTGCCCCAGGTCGCCGGAAGCAGCTATGAAAGGCACGCGTACATCTATGTATCCCATACCTTCCATAAGGGGTACGCGTACTTCTACCTGCGGCATGTGCAGTTTTATATCCCTTTCGCCCTTGGCAAAAGTGTGCCCTAAGCTGAAATGTGTTCGTGAGTTTTCGTAGTTGTCATCGCTTACTACCAGAGATGATGCAGTGCGCATAGCACCTATTGAAGCAAACCCGGGATCAGAATCGCCCTGTGCCGAAGCGGTAGTTGCACCTACACTCAGCGCCACAGAAAGACAAAAAGCTGTCAGGTGTTTTATACTCATAATACTATAGATGTGTCTCAAATATAGTTTTATAAAAGTAAAAATTCATGTCTATAAGACATTTTTTTATAAAAGCAGCCCATGGGTATCACCCACGGGCTGCTTTTTGCTATTTGGTTCTTATTATATCTTTTGCTGCTGCGGCTGCACGATAGGTATATTCTTCAGCTCTTTTATTTTGCCGAAGCCACCCAATATATTGCGCAGGTTGTGATAGCCCTGGCGTTTCAGCAGGGATGCTGCTATCACCGAACGATAGCCACCTGCACAGTGTACGTACAGGTTGGTATCTGTGTCTATCAACGCTACATTCATAGGGTCCATCAGGGTATCGAGCGGGGCATTCTGTGCGCCTTTTACGTGTGCGGCATCAAATTCAGAAGGCTTGCGGACGTCTATCACATCCAGCTTGCTATCGTGTGGCAGGTCCATAGCCAGCTCCTCGGCTTCAATATCAATGATCATATCCACATCTTCGCCGGCAGCTTTCCAGGCAGCGATGCCGCCATCGAGGTAGCCCTGTACGTTATCGATACCCACCCTTGACAGGCGGATAGCGCTTTCTTCTTCCTTGCCGGGCTCTGTAACCAGTACCAGCGGCTGATCGAAAGGCAGCAGGCTACCTGCCCATTCTGCAAACCTGCCTTCCAGGCCTATGCTGATAGAGCCGGGTACAAATTCTTCTGTAAAGACACCAGCATTTCGAGTATCCAGTATCCAGGCACCATCATTTACTTTTTGTTTGAAGGCAGCTACATCCAGCGGTTGCATAGCACGTTTCATTACTTCATCCATGCTGCTGTAGCCTTCTTTATTGATGCGGGCATTGATAGGGAAATATGCAGGTGGCGTAGTAAGCCCATCGGTAACGGCTTTGACGAATTCTTCTTTGGTCATTTCCTGCAATGCATAGTTGCTTTCCTTTTGCTCGCCGATAGTGCTGTAAGTATTAGGCCCCAGGTTTTTGCCGCAAGAAGAGCCCGGGCCATGTGCCGGGTACACTATCACATTGTCAGGCAGTGTTTTGATCTTACGTTGCAGGGAATCATATAAATACCCGGCCAGCTCTTCCTTGCTCAGGTTGCCGCTGAACAGGTCGGGACGGCCCACATCGCCTACAAACAAAGTATCGCCGGTAAATACGCAGTACGGATTGCCAGACTCATCGTAGAGCAGGTAGCTGGTGCTTTCCAGTGTATGACCGGGCGTGTGCAATGCTTTCAGCTTCAGGTTACCGATGGCGAAGTCTTCACCATCTTTGGCCATATGAAAGTTGAATTTAGCATTGGTTTGCGGGCCATATACTATGGTAGCGCCTGTTTTCTCTGCCAGCTCCAGGTGACCGCTCACAAAGTCGGCATGAAAGTGCGTTTCAAATATGTATTTGATCTTCACACCCTGGTCTGCCGCCTTTTTGATATAAACGTCCACATCGCGTAGCGGGTCTATAACGGCTGCCTCGCCATTGCTGGCTATGAAGTATGCTGCTTCACTAAGGCAGCTGGTATACATTTGCTCTACTGTCATTTGTTGTGTTTTGTTGCAGTTTCTGCAGTTTTTTTTAAAATTTCTTAGTCCCTGTTGCGGTTATTGAACAGCATAACGTAGTACAATAGCTGTGCTACCGATGCTATGGCTGCTACCACATAGGTGCGTGCCGCCCATTTTAATGCATCGGCCGCTTTGTCATGCTCGGCCCTGTGGGTGAGGCCGGTACTGTCCATCCACTTCAGCGCGCGGTTGCTGGCATCGTATTCTACAGGCAAAGTTATAAGAGAAAACAATGTAGATGCTGCAAAAAGAATGATACCTATCAGCAGTACGGTCTGGTTTCCCCTACCGAAAAATAACCCTGCACCTGCTAAAAGTACCCATTGCGATAACGTAGTACTTATCTGCACAAGGGGTACCAGCTTGCTGCGCAATTGCAGCATGGCATAGCCGGTAGCGTGCTGCACGGCGTGCCCGCATTCGTGGGCGGCTACGGCTGCAGCGGCTATACTGCGCCCGCCATATACATCGGGGCTCAGGTTTACCGTTTTATCGGTAGGGTTATAGTGATCTGACAGGAAACCGTGGCCCGATACTACCTGCACATCGTATATACCATTTTCATGCAGCATACGTTCGGCCACTTCTTTACCGCTAAGGCCCTCGCTGAGGGGTTCTTCAGAATATTCACGGAATTTACTCTTCAGCCTCATACTCACTACCATACCTAATATCATAGGCAGGAGGAAGAAAATCAAGATATTCATTATTTAATTCTATCGTTTATACTTAACACATCAAATAGCCTACCAATGTAAAAATGGCAGTTTTGCTATGCTGCAAGTTACCGATTATACATAATATAAGGATTGTGGGCATGACTATATGGCTATAAACAAAACGCCGGGGCTACCCGGCGTTCTACTGAAAAAATCAAAACACGAAAAATGGTTACCACTTCAGCGTAATGCCGGCCATGTAATTAATGCCTGCCTGCGGAAAGTAGCGATTGTCTACCACGTTTTGTCCGGCGGTTTGATATACATACCATACATAGCCATTGCTTTCATATTTGCGGTCGAAGATGTTGTTGACAGCGAAAGTTGCCATTATCTCGCGGAATGGTTTCAAGGCTACACTATAACGCAGGCGAAGGTCGCACAGGGTATAATCCTTAATAGTACGATTTTCGTCGCCTGAATTATCGAGGTATTGCTTGCCTACGTGCTTGCCCATTACATCCAGCTCCAGCGTTTGATTATCGAGCAGGTTTACAAACGGGGCGAACGTAACACCACCACCGGCAATGAGGGATGGAGACAGTGCGATAGGCGTATTGCTATGTGTAACAGCTACTTGTGCATAATTTGGGTCATCCCAGTTATCTACATATTCCGTGAATTTTTTGATGCGGTTGTCAGAAAAAGTAGCATTGGCATTCAGGTTTACCCAATCGGCCGGTTTGAAACCTGCCTGCAGCTCGATACCTGCGCGGTAGCTTTCAGGCACGTTGGTACGGCTATAGGCCCCTACATCGTTTATTTTACCTGTGAATACCAGTTGATCGCGATAGTTCATATAATACAGGTTGGCAGCCGCGCTCCAATTACGCTTGCTTATTTCATAGCCGGCTTCTACATCATACAGCCTTTCGGGCTTGGGCAATGCTGTAGGGGATGCTTCAAAATCGTCGCGATTCGGCTCTTTATTGGCTACAGCGAATGATGCATATGCTTTTTGCCTGTTGCGCGATGTGTTTTTTACCCAATAGGTGATACCCGCTTTAGGATTGAAGAAATTGAAGTTGTTGACCGGGCGCAGTGTAGGGTTTTTGCGGAACCCGTTGATGATGTAAGACACATTGCGGTATTGCAGGTCGCCAAAAAGTATGAGGTCTTTGCCGATGGTTTGCTGTGTTTTTACATACAGGTTCAGGTCGTTCTTCTGAGAATTGAGCAGGTACCAGCGATAATCGGCAGGTATATTATGCTCTGCCCATTTTACATAGCCATAGTGCTCGCCCAGGTACTGCGTCCAGCCACCACCAAAGGCTATTTGCGTTTTTTCTTTTTCATAAAGAAGCGAGAAAACAGAGCCATAATAATGATTGTCTAACCAAAGCTGGCGTACCATATCAGTCGTGGTGATAGTATCCGCGCCCGATGGCGTGATATAATCACCTAAGCCATAAGTACTGTATGATTCGCCCAGCTTGTATTCTTCATAATAGCCACGGCCACGGGTAAGGAATACAGCAACATGCGCCGATAGGTATTTGCTGAATTTATGATCGGCAAAGAACTGGTAGTAATCCTGTTGGTAGTTATCGGTCTGGTTGTTGTAATAGCTGCCATCCGCCTTTACACCCAGTTCGTTATAGGTGCGGTTGGTAGCCAGTGAATCGCCCGGCACCCCGTTCCATGCCTGCCCGGTCTTTTCTTTGCCGGTCATCAGCATAAAGCGCAGTGCTGTTTTCTTGCTTAGCTGCCAGCCTGCCAGTAGCTGCAGGGACTTAAGGTCGCTGGCAGAACGGTCGATAAAACCATCGGAACTGATCTTCGACAAGCGGGCATCGAACTGAAAACCGTTTTTCAGCAAGCCGGTACCTGCTTTCACGGTATGCTTCCAGGTATTGAAAGAACCGTAGCTATTGCTTACTTCTACACCTGCTTTTTCCATTTGCTGCAGGTTGCTGATGCTCATAGTAGCGCCAAATGCAGCGGCGCCATTGGTAGATGTACCCACACCGCGCTGCAGCTGTACAGAGCCTGTAGAAGAAGCAATATCAGGGAAATTGACAAAGAAAGTACCCTGCGATTCGGCATCATTCACGGGGATACCATTCAGGGTTACGTTCATACGTACCCCGTCTGTACCCCGTACACGAACACCCGTGTAGCCTATGCCAGTACCCGCATCGGAAGTGACAACGGCAGAAGGTGTGTATTGAAGCAAGTATGGCAGGTCCTGCCCAAGATTGGCCTTTTCAATGTCTATAGCTTTAATTTCTGTTTTCACGAAAGGGGCATTGGAACCGGCCCGGAGCGAGCGTATCTCTATAGGTTCCAACATTTGCCTTTTGGCAAAGGTGTCTGTAGCCTGCTGGGCTACAGCGGTAGTGGTGCAGCACAGGGCTGCAATGGTCATAACATGTTTGTTGAACTGCTGCATGGCATTTATTAAATACAATTAATAATGTGGGGCGCCATGCATGTGCCGCAACCAAATGCAGAAACCATCGGGTATAAGCGCAGGCCTTCGCGTATACAGATGGATGCAATGGAATATGGCAGCTGATTTTGCTCATCCCTAACCGGCATTACCCGGTCCAGGTTCAGCGGGTATAATCTCAGCCCTTGTGTTTCAGGCACCCCGTTTTGTTCTGTTTAGAACATGTGGCAAAAGTATGACATTAAAATCGATTGGAGCGGGAATTTTAATACAGATTTAATTACTGAATATCCGTATCTTCGGAATCCATAAAAAAAGTAAGATGAATAAAATTACTACATTCTTAACTGTAGCTGCATTGGGCGCAGGCCTGAATGCAACTGCACAAACAGTGCTAAGGGAAAGTTTTGAGGCTGGAACCAGCCTGCCAGCAGGCTGGACACAGGTAACCAAAGCAACTACCGGTTGGAAAATCAATTCCGGAGACCTCTTTTCTACAAACGGCTGGAAAATAGTTTCGCGTGACAAATACGTAGTTGTTGACGAATGGAATAACAACGAGAACAATGACACGACGAGCCTGGTATCTCCTATATTTAACCTTACCGGTGTTACAGGTGCGAAGCTTACGTTCAACTTTTACATTGTAAATGCAAGCTATGGTTCTACCGGGCCTGCTGAAAGGGGTACTGTGAACATATCTACTGATGGTGGTGCTACATGGACTGCAATTGATACGCTGGCTGGCAACCCTACGGAGTGGCAATATGCTGCAATCGATCTTTCTGCCTATGATAATATGCCTAACATGCAGCTGGCGTTCACTTACTACGATGGTAAGGGTGGTACCAATAAGCTGGTAGGTATGGCATTAGATAATATACAAGTAGCAGTGCCTACTGCAAATGGTGTAGCTATCGAACCACTGAGCCTTCCCATATTTGCAGGTTCGGAAAGGATGATGGCAACTAACACTGAAATAAAAGCTACTGTACGCAATACCGGTACTGCAGCTATGACGAGTGTAAAAGCTGAGTACATTGTAGATGGCGGTACACCTGTATCTGAGACTTTCTCTGGCTTGAACATAGCACCTTATGCTACTACAACAGTGAAATTTGGTACAAAACTGGCTACCCTTGCTGCAGGTGCACACGCTATTGAAGTGAAACTGACAGACGTAAACGGCGCACCAGATCCTGAAACATGGGATAACAGCCTTATGAGCGATTTCACTGCAGCATCTAATACGGCTACACGTGCCGGCCTGATAGAAGAATTTACTTCTTCTACTTGTGCGCCTTGTGCTTCGTTTAACACCTTCTTCGATCCGCTGATAACTGATAATAAAGCAAATGATGCTTCGGTTAATTTCAATGTGATCAAATACCAGATGAACTGGCCTAACCCCGGTAACGATGCGAGCTACAACCCGCATGGTGCTACCCGTAGGGATTTTTATGGTGTAACGGGTATTCCTGACCACTATACCAACGGTATGTCTGGTACCAGTGGTGACCAGGCTGAAATAGATGCTTCTAAAGAAGCGCCTGCATTTATGAACATTACCGGTACTTACTATGTAACAGGTGATTCTATGTGGGTTGATTTTGGTGTAACACCATACTTCAACAGCAATAAAAACCTGAAAGTACATGCTGCTATCGTTGAGAACGACTACTATAATGATGCGGCTACTACATCTCAGAAACACTATGTATATGTAATGCGCCGCATGCTGCCAAGCGGTAGCGGTACTAGTGTTAGCAACTGGGTAGACGGTACTGCTAACAACTACAGCTATAAAGTGAAAGCGACCATAGGTAACAATAAACAAGGTGATTTCAACCTGTGGACACACCCTAAGAATACAAACGTAGTAGTATTTGTACAGGATGAAGTTACCGGTACTGTGCTGCAATCAAAAGTGATAAATGCACAATGGCCTACGAATGTAGCGGCTACTAAAAATGAAATCAACAACGTAGCGGTATATCCAAATCCTGCTACCGAATTTACAACGGTTGGTTTCAACCTGAACAATGCTGCTAAAGTATCTGTACAGGTTACAGATATCACTGGCCGTGTAGTATTCACTGCTGCTGAGCAATCATTTGAAGCCGGCCTGCGTGAAGTACGTATCCCTACAGCTAGTATGGCTGCAGGTCAGTATAATGTTACTGTTAAAACAAACAGCGCTGTTGCAACACACAGCCTGTCTGTAACGAAATAAGAGCACTGATCATTAAAATAAAAAAGCACCTCGATCGAGGTGCTTTTTTATTTTGGTAGAATACTATGCTTCAAAATACTCAATGATGCACTCTTTCAATATTCGTTCCTGCCCTTGCAGGCCGGTGGTTTCTACGGGTTTTAGCCGGTCGTAATGCGGCCAGCCATCGGCATCGCGGCTGATGAAT
>CAMLKS010000013.1 GCA_946480675.1 uncultured Bacteroidota bacterium | reverse complement strand
TGTCGATCTCGCCCGCTTCCATGCGCGCGATGCAGCTATCTACCTGGCTGCCCTGCATCAGTCTAAAGTAATACTCGGTTCTGCTACACCTTCTGTAGAAAGCCTGTACAATGCCAAACAAGGTAAATATGCTTTCGTGCAACTGGCGGAAAGATACATGGGTGTTAAAATGCCTGCTATCGAGCTGGTAAATGCAGCCTCGCTCGAACAGTATCGCAAGCAGGGCATCCGTTTGATAACGCCTGAATTATACTTAGCCATATCTGAAGAGCTGGCAAAGAAAAAGCAAGTCATCCTGTTTCAGAATCGGCGGGGGTATGCGCCCTTCCAGCTTTGCACTATGTGTGGCTGGGTGCCGCAGTGCAAAAATTGCGCGGTATCGCTCACCTATCACAAAAGCACGGATAAGCTGCATTGCCACTATTGCGGACAAAAGTCCGCCATTGTACACACCTGCCCCTCCTGTGGCAGCAATCGCATACAAAGCAAAACCTTTGGTACCGAAAAGATAGAGGAGGAAATACAGCAGCTTTTCCCGCAGGCCCGCACTGCGCGTATGGATGTAGATAGTATGCGCGGCAAACAAAGTTTCAATCAGCTGATGGAACAATTGGAGAAACAAAAAATTGACATCCTGATAGGCACACAGATGGTAGTAAAGGGGCTCGACTTTGCATCCGTATCACTCGTAGGCATCCTCAGTGCAGATAGTTTATTAAGCTATCCCGATTTTCGCGTCAACGAGCGTGCCTTTCAACTGATGGAGCAGGTAAGCGGGCGCGCCGGCAGGGCTGATGGCGCCGGGCGTGTACTGATACAAGGCCATAACTTGCAACATCCGGCACTGCAATGGGTACAGCAGCACGATGTAGCAGCTTTTTATGAGAACGAGATACGCTATCGGGAGTATTTCTCTTACCCCCCTTTCAGCAGGCTTATAAAAATAACTTTCAAACACAAGGACGAGCCAAAAGCTATAGAAACCGCCACGCAAATGGTTACGGCATTGCAGCAGGTAGAGGCCATCCATGTACAAGGCCCCGTACCCGCATTGGTATCGCGCATCAAAAACCTGTATATACAGGAGGTATGGATAAAGTGCCCACGCGATAGCCGCACGCTGGAACAGGTAAAAATATTCCTGAAACAACAGAAACAATACATCACCGGCATCAAAGGCAATAACAGCCTGCAGGTAATATTTGATGTAGACCCCGTATCATAAAAAAAGCAGGGCCATTTTAGCCCTGCCTCCAAAATTTGTATATCGTCCTTTTACGGTTTTATAAACTTCGACATAAAGGCATTTGCATCTGCCACACCCATTGGCTCATCAAAAGCTGCTGTAGCTGCATCAAAAGAGATTGCGAAGCCATTGACACCTTCTGCATTGCTTTTTGACTGTATGGTGTTGTCTTCGCCCTGGTAAGCTTTCTGTATCTCACCCACTATGCTATATGCATTGGTTCCTGTTATCCATGGCATGATGTCTGAACCACCCAAGTTGCGGCGCAGCAGGCGCACGTGCGCTGCATGGCGGGCTATAGTGGTCATCATGTTCACAGCATCGCTGCGAAAGGCCTTATTGGTCAGCAGGTTCTTTATTGATGTTTGGTACATACGTACACCTACATCTTCCAGTGCATGGGCCAGCGTCAAGTAGGTAGCGTAGTTGGTAAATACATCCGGCAAGGCATTCTTTGCCGTAAAGTCATATGTTGGCACCGTTGGTACCGTATTGTTTGTTTTAGTCAGGTAGTATATCCAGTAAGCTATATGCTTATCTTTCTGGTCCAGCATTTTCTGGAAGTCGCCCTTCGCATCCGCGGGTATCAGCCCCGTGGCTGCCAGCCCTTCCCGTATGTAGGCCGCCTGCATATAGCTAATCCCTAATGCAAATACGATAGCCTCAGCAAGTATATCCGTTGTTTTGGCTTGTGCTTTATTAAATACAGAAGATGCGGCTAATGGCACAGCAGCCAGCGCCAGCTTACTGCCAAAGCTTTTCAGGATGCTGCGGCGGCCTTCGGTTTTTTCAAATGTTTCAGGGTTTGTATTACCCAGTTCGTTAAGTATATGTGCGAATTTCATTTGCTGCCTTTTTAGTATTTAGGTAAATAGATACCGCTGATTTCCCTTTTGAAGAATTTCCTGGTTACATCCAATGAGCTTTGCGGGTCTTGTGGCACTTCCATACCATTGGTATCTGCCTTGTCCGAAAAGCTTCCAAAATAAACAAAATCATTGATGAGCGATGAGTGGCGTGCATCCACTGCGGTTATCTTGCTCAGCAATACCAGGTGTTCCACCGCTATCAGCAGTTTGCAAATGCCATTTAGTCCCGCTACTGCCATTTCTTCAAACTGTTTGGCTTTAGCATACACACTGTTTTTTTCGTTGAAGTCTATAGAGCTGAAATCTGTTTCAAGTGTTGGTATGGCTGCAGTGCCCAGGTGGTTCTTCAGTATTTCGCGGTGCGCCAGTTCCTGGTCGCGTATAGCGGTAAAAATACCGATCTCCGCATGCGTCATGCCTACAAATTTGCGTTTCAATACTTCTGTGTAAAACGCGGCTTCCAGTTGCTGCAGCAGGTAGGCATAGTTCAAAAGCCCTTCATCATTGCTACCCAGGTTCAGGGCATCACCGGTAGATGGCACAGGGTCCGGGTCTTTAGAGCAGGATGCTATCAGCAAACCGGCACCAGCCAGCGCGCCTGCATAATTCAGAAACTTCCTGCGCGATACGCCACCATTCTCAGTCGTTTCGGCGCCTTGCTTCATTATTTCTTTCATAAGTAGCTTTTAGAAATAGTATGTGCTTTTGCAAATGATACGGCATGCCACCTTAGGCTGTTCTTTTTCAAAAACAAACGCAAGATGCCAATGCGGTTAGTAAATCTAATATATACAATCTGTTTTTCACAGCCCGCGATATAATTTTTTAGTTGTTTTATACCTCCGGGGCTTGAAAATTGAATGTACTTTCGCATACAAAAGGGGAATTGCCGTCCTTTTTGTCATAAAAAAGAGCATATGCATCAATTTTTATCCATACCCGGTTGGGGCGAGATCCTGATCATCTTACTCATCGTCGTTTTCTTCTTCGGTGCTAAAAAGTTGCCGGGCCTGGCCAAAGGCTTAGGCAAAAGCGTGAAGGAATTCAAAGACGCCAAGGAAGGCAAAGAAAACGAAGACAAGCCGCAGCAGCAATAAGCATAGGCTGTGTTGGTAAGGCTAAGGCAGGCAGGTGTTAGGAAAAGGCTGCAGGTTAATTTTTACAAACTGCAAATACAAACGGGATATGCATGCGGTCTATAAGGCATACTTTCACCTTCACGGCTTGTTTCACTACTTTGTATTTCTGTAAATCTATTACCTCAAGGCAGGGAATGTACAAACGATGTATGGCTCCGTGTCGCAGGTATGCGGAAAGGAATATGGCTGATGATACATCGGCTGCTATGATATCTTTTCGATAGTGTATCCATACTTTATCTTGACCGCCCATCATAACCGCAGGTTTTTATCGATAACGTTTTGGTGTTTTATATACCCTGTTAAGGTCAGAACCACAACCGCAACCTTTGCTGCTGCTTGCACAACTTTCAAGCAAAATCATGCCCGCAAATAATATTAACAATCCTGTTATTAATTTGTTCCCTTTCATCAGGTAGGTACATCTACTTTTGTAAAGTTAAGTATTACGGCTATCCAAAAATCAATGCGCATATTAGTAGCCCCGCTCGATTGGGGACTGGGTCATACCACCCGTTGTGTGTCCGTTATTCAGCATCTTCGACGCCTCGGCCACACAGCCGTTTTCGCCGGTAACGACTGGCAATGCCAATATATCGTTAAAACCTTTCCGGCTATAGAAACAATCCATCTGGAAGGCTACAATGTGGAATACAGCAAAAAGGGGGGTGGCTTTATGGCGAAACTCTTTACACAATTGCCCGGCCTGCTTAAAACAATCCGTTACGAGCATCAATGGGTACAACAGGCCGAAACATTGCAGGTAAATGGTATTATTTCTGATAATAGATACGGTTTATATCACCCGTCTATACCTTCTGTTATCATGACCCACCAGGTACTGGCACAAAGTGGCATGGGCCCTTTTGCAGACAACCTGCTGAAACGGATACATTATAAACAGCTGGAACGGTTTAAGGATTGCTGGGTGGTAGATGTACCCGGCACGCCTAACCTTGCAGGTAAGTTGGCGCACCCGGATGTGATGCCTGATAATGCGCAGTATATCGGTTTATTATCTCAGGTGGAACCAATACCGGTATCTGAACAGCATTTACTAGTGCTTCTTTCCGGTCCGGAACCGCAACGCACTTTATTGGCCGATATGCTTTGGCAGCAGGTGCAGCAGTACAAAGGCAAAGTAGTATTTGTAGAAGGCAGCGATAAGGTAACCGACAAGGACACAATACCTGCAAACATCACCTACCACAAGCGCATTACCAAAGAAGTGCTGCAACCGCTGATAGCAGCAGCTAATATGGTAGTATGCCGCAGCGGCTATTCCACCCTTATGGATTTGGTAGTGCTTAATAAGAAAGCCATTCTGGTTCCAACCCCCGGGCAAACGGAACAGGAATTTCTTGGCAGGCACCTACATAAAGAAGGGGTATTTTATCATGCTCCGCAAAAAGGGCTTAACTTGTTGACGACACTAAAAGATGCAGAAACATTCCCTTTTCACAAGCTACCGCTTGCCAATGCCCAATATCAATACAAGGCGGTATTAGAAAACTGGCTTCAAAAATTATAAATGAGAAAAAGCCCCTTTAGGGGTTGGGGTGTTACCTTTGCGCCCGTGAATGATCGTGTTAAGGCGCACCTGGCGTTATTAGGTGCCAACTTGTTTTACGGGGCCGGCTTTACAGTGGCCAAGCACATTATGCCCCGCCTGATAGAACCACTCGGTTTTATCTTCATCCGCGTTAGCGTAACGATGCTGCTGTTCTGGCTCAGCTTTGCGGGCGGCAGCCAGTTCCGTGCTAAAATCGAGAAGAAAGATTGGATCACACTGATACTCGGCGGCCTGTTTGGTGTGGCGCTCAACCAGATGCTGTTTTTCCTGGGGCTAAATCTTACCTATCCCATACACGCTTCGCTCATTATGATGAGCACCCCTTTGCTGATAACAGTCATCGCCCTGTTCGTACTTCGCGAGCGTATCAAGACTGAGAAAGCTATCGGATTGCTGATGGGTATCGGCGGTGCCTTCCTGCTGATGAGTGCGGGTAAGGAAATAACCATGACGGGTAGTTCCGCCATGGGCGATTTCTTTGTGTTCCTCAATGCCACCTCCTACGCCATCTACCTCGTCATGATAAAACCACTGATGCAGCGCTACCGCCCTATTATTGTCATCCGCTGGGTATTCTTCTTCGGTTTCCTGTTCGTGCTGCCATTTGGTTGGCCGCAATTCCGCGCTATCGATTGGTCGCTGTTCAAAACCACTGATTACCTCGCTGTGGCGTTCATTGTTATCTGCACTACCTTCTTCACTTACTTGTGGAACATTTATGCCCTGCGCCACCTTAGCCCATCTACCGCAGGGGCATATATCTATTTACAGCCTATATTCGCAGCTGTTATCTCTGTCATCGTCATTGGCGAAGACCTGACCTGGATAAAACTACTGGCCACTGCTCTTATTTTCAGTGGTGTATACCTCGTCAACTTCGGCATCGGCAGGAAACAAAAAGTATAAATAATTACATATTTTATGTATATTTGCTATTACGTAAAGTGAGATCTTTAAATACTAATCTTTTTTAAAGCTGTTGTGAATAATAAAAAAATGAAATTCACAACAAAACACAACAAACTAATCAAGGTGTAGCAGCTTGGCAGCACAGTGGTGCTACTGCTGCATCGGAGACACACCGACAATCACCCTGTGATTGATTGTCGGGCTCTTTTTTTGGTTCTTTTTTGGAGAAGCAAAAAAGAACAACACAAAACCGGAACAAAATGGAACAAAATCTTTCTTCAGGCATAGTAGGTGTAATAGGTGCAGGCGCTATGGGTAGCGGCATAGCCCAGGTGGCAGCCGTAGCAGGGCATAAGGTGGTATTATTTGATACCAATGCAGCAGCTGTCGACAAAGCAAAAGCCAACCTGACTGCTACGTTCCATAAACTGGCCGAAAAAGGAAAGATAGCCAATGCCGAAGAAGTACTGAACCGTTTCAGCTTTGCTACGGAACTGTCTGCATTCAAAGATTGTGCACTAGTGATAGAAGCTATCATCGAAAACCTCGACATAAAGAAAAAAGTATTTGCCGATGTGGAAGCTGTAGTGAGTGAAGGTTGTGTACTGGCTACCAATACCTCATCACTGTCTGTTACTTCCATAGCTGCTGCCTGCAAAAAGGCAGATAGAGTTATTGGCTTGCACTTCTTCAACCCTGCTCCGCTGATGGCGCTGGTAGAAGTAATACCCGCTGTGCAGACAGATGCGGCTCTGGCAGATACCTGCAAGGGCCTGATGAAACAATGGGGCAAAGCACCCGTTATTACAAAAGATACACCGGGCTTCATCGTAAACCGCGTAGCACGTCCATTTTATGGAGAAGCCATACGCATCTACGAAGAAGGCATAGCAGATATACCCACTATAGATGCTGCGATGACGGAAATGGGTGGCTTCAAAATGGGACCTTTTACGCTTACCGATTATATAGGCCATGATGTGAACTATGTAGTAACGGAAACGGTGTTCCAGTCCTTCTTTTTCGATCCGCGTTATAAACCTTCCTTCTCACAAAAGCGCCTGCTGGAAGCCGGCTGGTTGGGCCGCAAAACGGGCCGTGGTTTTTACAACTATGCCGAAGGCGCCACCCATGCCGAGCCAGACAAAGACCCGGAACTGGGTAAATACATTGTAGAACGCATTGTAGTGATGCTGATAAATGAAGCAGTGGAAGCCCTGCACCTGAACATATCCTCTGCACAAGACCTGGAGCTGGCTATGACCAAAGGTGTGAACTATCCTAAAGGCCTGTTGCAATGGGCCGATGAATGGGGCGCGACCAAATGCCTGGAAATACTGGATGGCTTGTACAATGAATATCACGAAGACCGCTACCGTGCCAGTGCATTGCTAAGGAAGCATGCCGCATCGGGCAGGAAGTTCCTGCTGTAGTTATTTGCAGGCCTTCATATCAGGGTCCGCCATCAGGCTATCCAGGTGTTCAAAGGCATCCGACATCTTGGGGTATTTTTTCATGGCAACCTCCAGCCGGCAGTCGCACATAGATTTGGCAGCCGCATCGCTCATACCATCCTCTACAGCACCGGATATACAGCCTTGCAGAAACAGGTCTTTATGCTCACTGTCCCAGCCACTGCAGGCCGTTAAAAAACAGGTAGCGAGCAGCAATAGCATAAGTTGTTTCATATTGTGTAGTTTTAAATAGTCAATAGTAAGTTACTAATAATATGCTGAACATAACCATTCTTTACGGGGCCATCAGGGAAGGCCGTCTTAGCATCCGCGCGGCAAAGGCCATCAGCAATGCATTGCAGGCAAGCGGACAGGTTAATGTCACTTTTATAGACATTAAAGACTACAACCTGCCTGTAATGGAAGCCCGCCTGAAGGATATGGAAAACCCGCCCGCCTACCTGTTGGAACTGAGCAGCAAAATAGAGAATGCAGATGGGCTGATATTTGTGACGCCGGAGTATAATAACAGCTACAGCGGCGCTATGAAAAACGCTGTGGACTACTTTACTAAGGAATGGGCAAAGAAACCCATTGGCATCGTATGCGGTTCCAATGGCAAGCAGGGTGGTATCAATGCATCCAACCTGTTGCAATTACTGGTACTGGCTATTGGTGCTTTCCCTATGCCGTATAAGTTGTTGGTGCCCGAATTGCACTTGTCGCTGGATGAAGAGGGCAAGCCTCAGAATGAGATCATGCAAAAGAACCTGGACAGGTTTGTAAACGAATACCTCTGGTTTGCAGAAGCCATATCCAACCAAAAGAAGAAACAAGGATAAATAACATAATACCTGCATTTTCATCCGCCTGTTTATCGTAAATTTGCAGCCGCATGAATTTGCAGGTGTTGCTGGGTTTGTATCAAAATGATATCCGCTTAAAACAAATAGCGGCCGGCATCTCATTGCCCAGCCCGGCGCTCAGGGTATATCTCGATAACCTCCGGGGTTCTTCCATTAACTTTATAGCCTCTTCCGTATGGCAGCAAAGTGATGCCAACCATGTGTTCATACTGAACGACAGAGAAGAAGCGGCCTATTTTCATAATGACCTGGAACAGCTTACCGGCGCGCTGGATATCTGTTACTTCCCCGATTCATTCAAACGGTCGGGATATTATAACGAGCTGAACAGCAGTCACGTGATGCTGCGTACAGAGGCGCTCACCAAGTTCAGCGCCGATACAGTGCACAAGAAAGTACTGGTTACCTATCCCGAGGCTTTGTTTGAAAGGGTGGTGAACCCAAAGACGCTTTCGGGCAATATGATAAGCATAAAGGTGGGCGAGAACCTGAAGGTGGAAGCGCTGATGGCGCAGTTTGTAGAGTTGGGCTTTAAGCGCGAAGACTTTGTGTATGAGCCGGGGCAGTTTGCCATGCGTGGCGGCATCCTTGATATCTATTCATTTGGTAACGAGCACCCGTACCGTATAGAGCTGTTTGGCAACGAAGTAGATAGTATCCGCATCTTCAACCCGGAGACACAACTATCTGAAAGAAAGCTGTTGCAGGTATCCATCCTCCCAAATATCGAAACCAAATTTGATACCAAAGAAAAGATATCACTACTGGATTACTTGCCAGCCAATACTATCATCTGGGCAAAGGATTTTCACTTTACACATGGCCGTCTGGGCAAAATGGAAAGTGAGCTGCCCGAAAAGATGAAACAGACAAAGGTAGCAGTAGACCATGATGAAGACTGGCTGAAGGAACTGACACCTGATGATTTTGAAACAACAGAGAACTGGTTGACGCAAATAAAGAAGCGTCACCTGATAGAATGGTATAACCACTCACTGGAAAAACTGACGGGTGATGAGCCTACGGCTACATTGCAGTTTGCAACGGAGGAGCAGCCGGTATTCAACCGCCAGTTCAATATGCTGATAGAAGACCTGCAGAAGCGGGGCGCGCAGCAATACACCGCTTTCAT
The DNA here is from genome assembly GCA_946480675.1 of uncultured Bacteroidota bacterium. The sequence goes on along the minus strand of CAMLKS010000013.1, from coordinate 7,200 downwards.
CTTTGCAGAGAATCCTAAGCAGCTGGAACGCCTGCGTAGCATATTTGAAGACCTGAATGCGCAGATAAACTTTGTGCCGCTGCCTGCTGCCATTAGTAAGGGTTTTATAGACCATGAGAAAAAGGTATTGTGTTATACCGACCACCAGATATTTCAGCGGTATCATAAATACAAGGTAAAGCAGGCATATACCAAGGGCAAGGCACTGACACTGCGCGCCCTGAAAGAACTGCAACCGGGCGACTATGTTACGCATATAGACCATGGCGTGGGTGTATACAGCGGCCTGCAAAAGATAGATGTGAACGGCAATATGCAGGAAGCCATCCGTATCATCTATCGCGATAATGATGTGCTGTATGTAAACATCAACTCGCTGCATAAAATAAGCAAGTACACCGGCAAGGAAGGTACCAAGCCAAAGGTGAACAAGCTGGGCAGCGATGCATGGGAAAAATTAAAGAACAAGACCAAGAAGCAGGTTAAGGATATCGCCAGCGACCTGATAAAATTATACGCTAAACGCAAAGCCTCTCAAGGCTTTCAGCATAGCCCCGATAGCTATCTGCAAACAGAGTTGGAAGCATCTTTCTTTTATGAAGATACTCCCGACCAGAGCAAGGCTACCGCCGATGTGAAGCGCGACATGGAATCGCCCGCACCTATGGATAGGCTGGTATGTGGCGATGTGGGCTTTGGTAAAACAGAGGTGGCTGTACGTGCAGCCTTCAAAACAGTGGGTGATAGCAAACAGGCGGCTATATTGGTTCCTACTACTATCCTGGCCTTCCAGCACTACCAAACCTTTAAAGACCGCCTGCGCGATTTCCCTTGTACGGTTGATTATGTAAACCGTTTCAAGAGTACAAAGGAAAAGAAGGAAACACTGAAGCGACTGGAAGAAGGCAAAATAGACATCATCATAGGTACGCACGCACTGCTGGGTAAAGATGTAAAATTCAAAGACCTGGGGCTGCTAATAATAGATGAAGAGCAGAAGTTTGGTGTAGGAGCCAAAGAGAAACTGCGCGAGCTGAAAGCGAATGTAGATACACTGACACTTACCGCTACACCTATACCACGTACCCTGCAGTTCTCACTAATGAGCGCACGTGATTTGAGCATCATGAACACACCACCACCCAACCGCCAGCCGGTGCATACAGAGGTGATGGTGTTTGATGAATATGCTATACGCGATGCCATCTACTTTGAAACAGAACGCGGCGGCCAGGTTTACTTTGTGCACAACCGTGTGCAGAGCCTGCCGGAAATGGTGACCCTGCTGCGCAACCTGTGTCCCGACCTGGAAATAGGCATGGCACACGGACAGATGGAAGGGCATAAACTGGAAGAAGCCCTGTTCGACTTTATAGACCATAAGTATGATGTGTTGTGCTGTACCAATATCGTAGAGAGCGGGGTGGATATTTCGAATGCCAATACCATTATCATCAACAATGCCCACCAGTTTGGCCTTAGCGACCTGCACCAGCTGCGCGGGCGTGTAGGCCGTAATAACAAAAAGGCATTTTGCTACCTGATGGCACCACCGATGAGCCTGCTGCCGAATGACAGCCGTAAGCGCCTGCAAACACTGGAGCAATTCAATGAGCTAGGCAGTGGCTTCCAGATAGCTATGCGCGACTTGGATATACGTGGCGCGGGCAACCTGCTGGGTGGCGAGCAAAGCGGCTTTATAGCAGAGATAGGCTTTGAGATGTACCAGAAGATACTGGCCGAAGCCATGCGCGAACTGAAGACCAGCGACTTTAAAGATGTTTTCAGTGAAGAACTGGAACGCAAGAAGGACTATGTGAGCGACTGTACCATAGATACCGACTTGGAGATACTAATACCCGATAGCTATGTGGAAAGCATCACTGAACGCCTTTCGCTATATACCCAGCTGGATGACATAGAAGACGAAGCCAAGCTGAATGAATTTGCGCTGGAATTGGTAGATCGCTTCGGGCCACTGCCCAAACAGGTGGAAGAACTCTTTACCACCATACGCTGTCGCAGCATAGCTAAAGAGCTGGGCTTTGAAAAACTGATATTGAAGAACGAACAGATGCGCCTGTACTTCGTCAGCAATCCCGATTCGCCGTATTTTGAATCGGCTATCTTCAACCACATTCTTTCTTATATACAGGTGCAAACCAAAAACGCCCGCCTGAAGCAGGTAGGCAAAAACTTCATGCTGATAGTAGACAGGGTAAAGAACATGGGCGATGTGCTGTGGTTTCTGGAAGGCATTGAGAAAACACAGCCGCAGCAGGCTTAAGACGAAATTCACATCTACATATTTCTTTTATCTGGTGGTTAATGTATCTTGGCTGCAAATTTGCCCTACGCCTTGTTTGCCCCCGAGGCTCTGTATGATATCATACCTGACAACTTCGTTGGCTATAAGGCCATATCTGTTTACCAGCATAAACAAACTGCATGGAGAAAATAAAAGTTGTAGTTGCCGATGACCACCATATATTACTGGATGGGCTGAAAGCTTTATTGCAAAAACAGAAAGATATAGAGATAACAGGGTTATATACTGATGGTAATGAGCTGTTTGATGCGTTGCCCGGGACCAAGCCCCACATTGCTATTGTTGACATCAACATGCCCACGATAAAAGGTGATGCACTTACACGCAAGATAAAAGAGTTTTATCCGCAGGTGCATGTAATAGCACTATCCATGCACGATGATGCCCAGCACATCATGGAAATGATAGAAGCCGGTGTAAGTGGGTATCTGTTGAAAAATGTAAATGATAAAGAGCTTATTGAAGCCATACGCTTAGTGAGTGATGGTAAAATGTATTTCTCTGCCGAAGTATCGGAAACCATTACTACGATGGTAGTGCGCCAGCAAAAGAAATTGGAAGAGCCCGATGAACCACGCCTTACAGAAAGGGAAATAGAAATACTGAAGCTGATAGCGCAGGAATATAGCAATGCCCGCATAGCCGAAACGCTTTTTATCAGTGAGCGAACAGTAGAAACCCATCGCAAAAACATGCTGCGAAAAACCAATAACAAAACAGTAGTAGGCCTGTTGAAGTACGCTATCGAAAAGCAGCTTTTATAATCCACCCGCACCTTTTCTCCGTACCAGTACGGATATAAAAATACCTTACAAGGTGTATTTAGCACGCTTGATGGTGAAAGTAGTTTTGTGCCTGCATCCTTACGGATAAATCCATTTGCAAACATCAAAATTACTTAAAATGAAAAAGCTATCTTATTTGCTCGCCCCCGTTTTAGCCTTTGCCGTATTGGCTACATCTTGTACGAAGGAAGATGAACCTGCCCCTACATCAACACCCACGCCAACCCCTACTTCCGGCCCTACACCCCCATCACCTACCCCCGGTGGTGATATCAGCGGTGCACTGATAAGCATCAATATGGTATATAGCTCTACACCTGCCGGTTCGCCATTCCCTATCGAGCTGGAAACGGAAATAGGCACTGCTATATTTTATAACACACCCGGTGGCAGCACTTATGTAGATGCCGGCGCAGTATCTGTAAACGATAATGCACTGGAGAAACAAAGCAACAATACTTATACTAAAATAGCTACTACCGGGATGACACCTGCTTCGCTCAAATTCTCAACCGGTTCCAACTGGACTGTAGCAGGTAGCTCAAACGTTACAGGTTTTTCTCACAACCATGCTACTACCTTCCCTAAATTTACAGGTACGGTACCAACTACTGTGACCAAATCTAATGGCGTTACGCTGACACTAAACAGCTCTACCGTAAGTGGTGCAGATTCTGTATATGTGCTGGTAGCCGCTGGTAATACAAGCGTGCTGAAATCATTTGCAGCTAATGCCGGCACCGTAACCATCAGCGCATCAGACCTGTCGGGCCTGCCTAACGTTTCAGACAATACAGCGCTGTTTGAAGTATGTCCTTTCAACTACTCTTTCGCTACCAAAAACGGCAAGAAATATGTCTTCATAAAAGAAGAGGCAATAGTTAAAAACATCAATATTAACTAAGAGAAGATATAACAGTAAAATCCTCTTTCTAAATGCAAGTTGGAGGGTGGATTTATCTGAGCGGGGCAGAAGCCCCGCTTTTTTCATAATAGGCAAATTAAAACGGGAGCCTGTAGCTCCCGTTTTTAATTTATAGTTTTATCAAATCATCTGTCTTGCTATCGTAAAAGTGATACTGTGTAATGGGGGCATTGTTGTCTACCGCCAGTCTCAGTTTTATCTTATGCATGGCCGACCATTTTTTCAGCAGCGACTTTTTAAAGAAGTTGCCTTTGGTAATATAGGCCTCCATTATCGGGTGCACATGCAGTGTCAGGTCGCGATGGCCCTGGTTGATGAGATAATTCAGGTCTTTTTCTATTTCATCTACTATCAGTATAGATGGGCCTATCTTGCCGGTACCTTTACAGGTAGGGCATACTTCAGCCGTAGATATATTCAGTTCCGGGCGCAGGCGCTGGCGCGTTATCTGCATCAGGCCAAATTTTGAGATAGGCAGTATGGTATGCCTGGCCCTGTCGTTGGCCATGCATTTTTCCATAGCATCCAGCAGTTGCTTTTTATTATCGGGCAACTTCATATCTATGAAGTCGATGATAATGATACCCCCCAGATCGCGCAGGCGCATTTGGCGGGCTATCTCGGCAGCAGCTTCCAGGTTGGTGGCCAATGCATTCTGCTCCTGCCCGGCATCGTTGCTACGCGTGCCGCTGTTTACATCTATTACGTGCAGTGCTTCCGTATGTTCTATAATAAGATAAGCACCGCTCGATAAATTCACTGTTTTACCGAAAGATGCTTTTACCTGTTTGGTCACCCCATACTGGTCGAAAACAGATGTAGCAGTATTGTGAAACGATACGATATCTTCCTTTTCAGGAGCTATGCGCGATATGTATTCTTTTGTTTCGTTGTGCAGCTTTTTATCGTTCACCACTATTTTCTGAAAGCTTTCGCTTAGCAGGTCGCGCAGGATGGATGTTGTTTTATCCTGTTCGCTCAGGATGATCTGCGGGGCTTTTGCACCTTTCAGGTTCGCCTGTATCGATTTCCACATTTCTGCCAGTTCCAGCAGGTCGGTATGCAGTTCGGCTGTATTCTTACCTTCTGCAGCCGTGCGTACGATAACACCCATATTCTTGGGCTTGATGGCTTCCACTATCTTCTGCAGCCTTTTACGTTCGTCAGCCGAATGTATCTTGCGCGATATAGCTACCGTATCATTGAAGGGGGTCATTACCACAAAGCGGCCGGGCAGCGATATTTCGCAGCTGAGGCGCGGACCTTTGGCAGAAATAGGTTCCTTTAATATCTGTACGAGTATTTCGGGCTTGGGGTTGGCTACGTCTGTTATCTTACCTGTTTTCACGATTTCCGGCTCATTTTTAAAATGGCCGAAATCGCTGCCCCATGATGGGTTTCCGTCTATCGATTGCTTGGTAAATTTTACCAGCGAACGGAAGTAAGGGCTGAGATCGGTATAGTGAAGGAAGGCATCTTTTTCGTATCCTACATCTACAAATGCCGCATTGAGTCCCGGCATTAGTTTTTTAACCTTGCCAAGGTACAAATCGCCCACGGCAAAGTTATCCTGGCCGTGCTGATAATGCAGCTCAACCAGTTTTTTATCTTCCAGCAAGGCGATTTCTACACCGTCGCCGGAAGCATTAATAATAAGTTCTTTGTTCATCACCGTCGTTTTTCCAAAGCATACACTTGGCCGGTGCGCATTCCTGAATTAGAAAATCTAAAAAAACACATTAATAGCAGAAAACCTTACATCTTTTGATAGCTTTAATAAACATCAAAGCAAGCAAAAAATGTAAGGAAATCTATTTGCAAGAAGTGTGAAGGAAAAGAAAGCAGGAAAGACCGGCTTTTTAAAACCTCAAATTATTTCTTCTTCTTATGACGGTTCTTTCTCAGACGTTTTTTACGTTTGTGAGTAGCAATCTTATGTCTTTTTCTTTTCTTACCACAAGGCATACACTAATAATTTTATAGTTACTTAAAAGATTTTATATACGCATCTATTTCCTGGCTGAACTCGGGCTTATTCACTATCTTCTTACATTTTTCGAGTAGCTCGATAGCTTTTGCCTTATTCCCGTTGCTTTTATATGCCTCTGCCAAAAAGTAGAGTGCTTCCGTATTTTCAGGTTCCTGTTTCAGTACTGTTTCAAAGCGCTGTATTGCTTTGTCGTTTTGCCCCGATTGTAGTGCAAAGCGCCCTAACATCAGGTTGGCCGGTATATGGTCGGGCTTTTCACTCGCAATGCCTAGCAGCAATTGTATGCCTTGCATTGGTTGTGCGGTACCTTCTACATACGCTGCCGCCAGCGCCATCTTCACAGTATCGTTGTTGGGGTTGATCTGCAGGGAACGGTTGAAACAATCAATAGCTTCTTGCGCTTCCCAAGCCTGCATGGCAGGTGACCCTCCCCTCTGCAACAAGTCCAAAAATATTTGGCCTGCAAAGTTGAGGTTTTTTTCTGAATTCTCCAACTTCGCAGATTTTGCGTAATAATAAGCCGCTGCCGGAAACTGTTTATGCTCCTGCCAGTGTTTGGCCATATCCCAAAATACAGGAGCCATAGCCGACGAATCGGTTATGGCTACCAGTTGTTTTTCTATAGTTGCAATTTCTGCAGCTGCATGCTCAGGCAATTGCCTGCGTGCTGCAGCAAGTATCGAATCGGCAGAGGCAGGCTGCATATTGCCACCCTGGTGCATATCACCGGTAGCTGCAGGCGCGGCTGCCTTATCTTTCGATACAGGCGGCACGGTATTGCCCCCCCAGTATAGTATTGCTATAAGCGCTATGGCCGCAGCAAGCGAGATATAATGTATTGGTCGCAAAAACTAAAAATTTCTGCGCAAAGTTAGCGAATCGCATCCGTACCAAACGCAGTTGCCACCATTATTCCTTTTCTACCATTTCAGCATCCTGTTCATGATGCTCTTTCAGCTCGTGTTTTGATTCCTTCACCGCCTGTACAAACTCTTTTGCAGGTTTGAAAGCAGGTATGAAATGTTCGGGTATCTCTACAGCTACATTCTTCTTGATATTACGTCCAATCTTCGCTGCACGTTTTTTCAGAATAAAACTACCAAAGCCACGAACATACACAGGTTCACCTTCTACCAGCGAAGATTTCACTTCTTTGAAAAACGCTTCCAAG
>CAMLKS010000012.1 GCA_946480675.1 uncultured Bacteroidota bacterium | reverse complement strand
GGCAATGGCCACCATCCAGGCAGAATGCAATAAGTCTTGTGATCTTCGTAAAACAAACCTTATAACCGCTATCAGCCAGGATTATATGGACAGGTGGAGTATTAAAGTGGAAGGCATTCCATATGACCCATGGAAACCAACTCCTGTAAATACCGTGTCTATTGCCAGTGTGTATTGCCTCGCTAATTCTATTGTGGAACAATGTAAAAGCATGTGCGATGTAACACCGGACTCATCCGGATACTTAAGTGCCGGTAAAATAGATAAGATCCAAAAAGCCATGGCAGGAGGTACACAAGTATTCACAAGGCCGGTCGGCTCACCCGTATCATGCCCTGCAGGATACGATTCTGTAACAATTGTAAATACAAAACAACATATAGATGTCCTGAACTGGGTAAATTACCAGTACAGGTCATTGCTCGATTCACTATCTAATGCAGGTGTGTCATCCTATAGCTGGCCGGTCTTTTCTAAGCTATATTCATTAGCTATGCCCCCGGTAAGTGTACCTCCCTGCAGTGCAGCAACAGTAAACATTACGAATGCGCACATCAATGACCCTAATACGACCAGCTTCTTTTCATATGGTAAGCCTGTTTTCAAATCCGGTGCTTGTGCATCTCCAAAAGTTAAGTTGCACCGCCTGGCATCCGATTCTGTTCACTTGAATACGGAAACCACAGTAACATTATCTGTTTACATACAAGGTAGTAACCTGGCAGCCAACGATTCCATCGTGGTATTGGAAAAAATACCCGCAGGATTCACCTTTATGAACGGTATGGGTACGGTAAATAGCGGGTACATGCGTTATACTATCATAGGCCCCAGGAACGCAGGTGATAGTATATTGATAAACTATACCATCAAATCTGACAATGTTGTGGGTAATGCGCCTTTTGATGGTGTTGCTTTCAAATATGTAAGCGGCCTGCCTACCAGTGACAGCTGCCGGATATATGATCACGGTATTTATAAAGCCTCGTGTTTGTCTATGCGCTTTGTAAAGGTAACACGCACCAATTTCAGCTCATGGATACCAACGGATACAGCATTGTGCATTGGCGTATGTGAAGCAAATACGGTGTGCAACGGCAGGGTATGTATCAACTGGACACACCCGTCTTTTGATGATATAAATCCCGATACTACCATGCGCTACCGCACCTGTGGCGAACTGGTGTGCGCCAACTTCCTGCAAACGCTAAATAAAAAGGTAGAAGACCTGCATGCCAAGTATGAAGATAAGATAATGCAGATGTATAGGGATAGCTGCCTGAACAAATACCGGATAAAAGACAAATTTGTAAACAGCTATAAACAACTGCAAGGGCAATACACCTTGTACTTTTACGACCGTGCCGGCAACCTGATACGTACCGTAGCACCGGAAGGCGCTAATGAGAACTGGGGTTATACCCGTCTTACAAAACCGGTAAACAATTACCGGAATGAATATGACTATGATACAAGGGGCCGTGTATTGCGCCAGTCTACACCCGATGCCGGGGAAACATTTTATATATATGATAAACTGGGCCGGTTGCGTTTTTCGCAAAATGCCAAGCAAAGTAGTAGCGGGGTATGGTCTTATACCAAATACGATGTGCTGGACAGGATAATAGAAACCGGTGAAATAGCAGGTTTTACAGCCAACCAAACAGTAGCAAACGACCCTAATCAACCATCAACTCCGTATCCCGGCGGCAGAAGTAATATCAACTTGTATGTATATACTACACCATACCGTGAATTGGATGCGCCGGCATATACATGGGTAAACAATACAGCATTGCCTGCGGCAGGTGGCCCGTTTGCCGGGGATTATCAAAAAAATATTACAAATCGCCTTAGCTGTACCATATCCGATAAAGATGGTAACCCGGGTTCATTGCAAGACCAGGCTATAAGTGTATACAGCTACGATGCGCATGGCAACATCACCCATCACTACCAGTTTGTATCGGATATGCCAAAGGCAAAGCTGGTAGCTTATGAAAACGACGTGATAGGTGGTAAGATAGACCAGATAGCCCTCTTTAATATAAATGGTACAGATAACAGCCAGGAAACCTTTGGCCTGTTTTACTACTATAGCCAGAATGGCCGCCTTACAGAGGTATTTGCCTACCCCAATGGCAAATCATTTGGCTACTGGGGCAATGGCCTGCATCCCACCAGCACTATGCACAGGTACATAGCAGCCGGCTACATTTACAATCCCCACAGCTTTACACAGCTGCGGCGTACAGAGCTGGGCTTCAACCAGCAGGGGCTCGACTACACCTATACACTGCACGGATGGCTGAAGGCCATCAACCACCCCGACAGTACGCAAGACCCGGGGCTCGACCTGCCCACAACTTATACCACGCCACCGGTATTTACCTTCAGGCCAGATGGTAGCAGCCCTACCGTAGCAGCCCGCAACGACCTTTTCAGCGAGGTGCTGCATTATTACGATGGCGACTTTATACATCCCGGCTCGCCTTTCCATACGGCAGGCAATGCCATGTTCCTGCAAGGGGGCGAACTGTTTAACGGTAATATAAAAGCCGTGCAAACCAAAACACTGAAGCACCCGTTATCGCCGCAATACCTGGATGGTGAGCATACAGGCTATGTGTATACATATGACCAGCTGAACCGCCTGAGGCAGGCAGATTTCCACAGCTTCGACCGTAATACCAATAGCTGGAACCATACGGCCGAATACGATGAAGTGTTTAATTATGATAAGAACGGCAACCTTAAATTCCTCAACCGCTGGGCATTTAATACAGCTACTTCCAGTATTGTGAAAACGGAAGATGAAATAACCTTTAAGACTGTTATAAACACCAATAAAATAGCATCTATACACGATGCGCAGGCTATTGGCTACACACCTGCCCTGCGCGACCTGGATAGCGGCATCTATTTTAGTTACGATGCAATAGGAAACCTTACATCTCACCACAATACCCAGCCCACTGCGCCCGATAGGGAAGACCTGGTGATGACCTGGAACCCCTATGGAAAGATTGAGACCATAACCGATAATGCCAATAACACCACCACTACCTTCTTTTACGATGCTACGGGCAACCGGGTGCGCAAAAAAGAGGTGAACAATGCTACCAGTGTAGAGCAAAGCACCTATTATATACTCACCGGCGATGGGCGCACGCTGGCCACTTACTACCGCAGTGCCAGCGGGGGGGCCAGCAGCTTTGGCCTTTCAGAGCGCCACCTGTGGGGGCACGACCACCTGGGCATTATATACGGCATAAATTTTGCTTCTGATTTCCAGGAGATACACTACGAGGTAAAAGACCACTTGGGCAATACCCGTACTGTATTTACCGACCTGGGTGGTGGCACCGGCTACCCTGCCGAGCCTGAGATGAAGAGCTATAACAATTACTATGCCTACGGCTCTCTGCAGCCCGGCCGCTTTGTAAACAGCGGCAACTACCGCTATGGCTTTAACGGGCAGGAAAAGGATGATAACTATATGGGGGTAGGCAACCTGAATACCGCTAAATACTGGGAATATGATACGAGGCTGGGTAGGCGGTGGAATATAGACCCATTCACCTACCCGTGGCAATCTTCCTATGCAACATTCGATAATAGCCCCATTCTCTTAGCTGATCCGTTGGGACTTTTTGCAACGCGCAAAGAGGCAAGACAGTATAAGAGGGAAAACGATATTAGTGGTAGAATATCAAAGGGAAATGATGGCTTGTATTCTATTAACGATAAGAGAAACGGCGTGTCTTACGTCAGAGATAATTCGTTGGCTGATGCGCCAAACGTTCTGGGAATGCAAGCAGATGGTGTTTTAAGGTCTACAATGATTACCGCAGAGAGACCAGGCTCAAACTCCAACTGCTACACCTGCTGGATGTATGACTCGAAAAATAGCGATGCTTTCAAACGGGCAAGTGCGCAGGGTTATATGCCTTACAATCCCGAAGCAGTAGGTGTAACACTTAGTGCAAACGGACTTTACGGCGGTGGTGGCTCTTTCTCCCTTTCGTTTGGTATCAGTGCTAATGATGGTTTATTTGCAAGTTATGCTATAGGTGGTGGTGTAGGTAATGATGTTTCCTTTTCAGGCGGATTTTTTATGGCTGATTACAGAGGGAAAGGAAGAGCGGATATAAGTGGTTTTGTAAACGGCGCAGGGCAGCAGAACTCTATAGGGCTTACGGCTTTAAGTTTATCCCAGTCGTCAGATATTTTTAAAGAATCTGGCAGGTTTTACTACGGTCAAAATTGGAACTCTATAAGTATTGGCTTGGGTATGGGAACAAGAGAATTACCTATGGGCGCGGTATCAGCTACTTCACAAGTAACTTATGGACGAGGCATATCAATGCGGTCTATTTACAGGTATTGGAAATCAAAGTAAACAGTAATGAGAAGTTCATACTTGCTTTTTGGGGTAATTTTTTTCAGCAGTTGTTTTAATTGTAATAAATATTATGACAACAGGTTTAAGCCTTTAGAAATTGCAGGAGTTGTTGACACAACTTTTATTGACAGAAGAAATCACAATGTTGAAAGAATTAAGTTCCGTGATAATACTGGTATATCAGAGCAGTGGATATTAGGCTTGTTTGAGAATACGCAAAAAGGCGATAGCATTTACAAAGCAAAGGGAAGTCTGGCTGTTTATTTATACAAGCCAGACACCACCCTTGTATTTTATCCGGTGTGCAATGGCGATACTTTAAAGTAGAAACGATAACCAAAAGAAGAAACTAATATATGAGAGCAATACTTGTAGTTGTTTTATTGTTTAATATAACAAATAGTTTTAGCCAAACGACACGGACGAGGTACTTTAACAACCGTTATCTGCAAAAAGAAACGACCCCTCAAAAGGGGAAATTTATGCAGGCTATTACTAAGAACTTTGATGGTTCTGTAACGGTACAAGTTGTAGATGTAAATAAAAATGACACTCTTAGTGTAGAGATGTTTAAGGGAGAAGAACCAGTTGGGATATGGAAGTATAAAGGACGTAATATTCCTGATGACTTGGATTATTCATTTGATTTAGTCTATTCAGACAAATCCTGTAAGAGTAGTGTCGCAGGCCTGAATAACTATTTTGAAAACAATGACAGCCTTCAATATATCGCACCAAAGATTTCTACCGGAGAACAAAGTATTTTTCATTTTATCTCAAAGAACCTTATTTATCCACCATTAGCAAGAGAGAACAATATTGAAGGTAGGATATATCTGACGCTCACAATAACCAAAGATGGAAAGGTGGAAGATATTGTTGTGAAAAAAGGAGTACATATTCTTTTAGATAAAGAAGCTGTTAGGGTAATTAGAAATCTTACATTTTTAAACCCGCCATCTTTAAACGGACAGCCTCAAGAAGTCTGTATAATGCTGCCCATAGCATTTAAGTTGGAGTAAATGTATTGTCCACAAAACAGACCAATTAAATGGAGCGATAACTGCACGATGCAGTGATACGATTAAGTGAAATAAAAACTGTTGCAGAAAGCGGTGTTAAGAGCTATTGCAGCAGGCAGCTTGGTATACTGATCGAGCAGCTGCAAAAGTGAGACACGTTACGTAGAGCATCTAATTTATAAGTATAATATCATATGTATAATGATGGAGAAGTAGGTGATTTACGATTTTTCAAGTGAGTAATGATGGTGAATTTATATGCCTAAAAATGGGATTATAAAACATCATTATTGGGATTCAATCATTATTGATAAAAATAAGATTTCAGGCAGTTGGTATTTGCTGAAAAGATAAAATGTAGCAATTGCGATGCTTATAAATAGCTAACTGAATTATGAGTAACGAGCAATAAAATCTGGAATCGTGTAGATGCTGCGAGCGTCGAGGGCAAGAAGTAATCAATATTGAAAAAGACTGTCTATAGCAATGGGTGCAGCAGCTACATTCAGTATCAGCACCGGTGTTTTACTGTCGGGGTTTTTCATCAGCAGGTGCCGGTTAGTATATAGGTGGTTTGTTTGTTCCGTCACCTGTATGGTGCAGCCGCGGCATATGCTATCTATTGTGTAGGGGGCATTGGTAATGGCGGTATACCGGCTTATATCGGGCAGCACCAGTAGGGTGCGTATCTCATCATTCAGCTTCCGCCCGCCAAATAATTGTGATAGTGTTACCGAAAACAACATAAAGGCCACCAGTATAATGATGGAAGCCACTATCACCTCGAACAAGGTGCTGCCCTGCAGGTATAGCGATGTTATGGTCTTCTTTTTCCCAGCCATTTGGCAATGCGCATTTTTTTTGCCCCTGTAGGGTACATTACGTCAAAGGTAAAATATGCCGGCAGGGCATCAATATCTATGGTCATATTGTTCAGCAGGTTTTCCTGTATGGCTACATTATCGGTAATGCTCTTGGTAATGATGCTGCCCTTGCAGGTGCCCTGCCACTGCACAGCGCCTGTAGCATACATGCCCCCCAGTATGGTGCAGGCACTACCGGTTTTTATTACCGCATACTTGCCAGCGCCACTACTATTGCCGCAGGCATACACGGTGCCTTGTACGGTTACCGAGTCGCCCATAAATATACCGGGGCTTTGTACCGGAGTTTCAGCAGCATCGGGCATTACAGCCAGCAGGCTGGGGTAAAGAAAACGGCAATGATGGCCTGTTGTAATGCTATCGGTAGCCCATAGCTGCGCTGTGCCGCTAAAGCTATCTGCTATGCGGATGCTACCGGCTGCAATGATCGCGTCTGTTATGATGGCGGTAGCGGCAATTTCCACCCTATTGGCACAAACTATAATGTTACCGGATAGCTTACCATTGATAAAGATGCTATCTCCGCACACGTACCGTGTGTCTGTCAAAAAAGATTGCGATAGCGAATCGTCCAGGTACAGGTTTTTATCGGTAGTTCTGTCCCGCCACGATGCCAGTATATGTATTGCGCTATCGGCATTGTTTATTGCCATGCTGTCCGGGCTTCTGTACAATCGCGTTATGTCCTCTGCATTATTATAGCCCCGCCCTTGCAGTATAGTTGCTTCCGGCACATAGCATCTTCCATTCACTACCACATTTGCACCTATTGTCAATGCGCGTCCATTCTTAAATAACAACAAAGCAGTGCTGTCACTTACATTTTTAGCCTGTCCCGCAAATGCTATTTTGTATGCCAGCGTATCATCGGCATTGGATATTACTACTGATATAAATAATTGATACGCTCCCCATTTGCGTTTGCTCGTTTTTACATGATAGGTATCATCAAAATCGAAAGTATAGGGCGTTTCAAAACTCATGTCGGGGCTGTTAAGCAATGCCAACCCCTGCATGGCATAATGCTCACTCAATTGTGTTCGTTTGGCTTTATCTACCAGCCGGTAATTGATGCTGAAATAACTCAGAAAAAGCAATGAAAAGGATGTAATGACGATAAGCGCTACGATGGCATACATCATAGTGCCTCCACTCATATAATAAATGGCAGGACTGCTGCGATTATTTTTTGCTGGCAGTGGTATCTTTTTTAGGCTTTATCTTATTGATGAGTGATTGCATAGAGGCCATTAGCTTCTGCTGGCGGTGCGTTAACGTATCGTCTTCCGGCTTGCACCTGTGCCCATGGTCGTAATAAACACTAGTGCGGCAAATGCCTTTTTCATCATAGGTGTACTGTTCGCCATGCAGTAGACCATATTTCCAGTTTTCTATGCTTTTTATCTTGCCGTTGGGATGCCAGCTTAACCACGCGCCATTTTTTAATCCGTTTTTAAAAGTCCCTTTACACAGTATATTGTTTTGGGGGTATTGGCTTTCTGAATATTCGCCGTCCAGAAGGTGTCCGTTAAAACCGCTTTGTGTATTTTGTATAATAGTACCGTCATACCAGTAATAGTATCGCTTATCATTTTGGTTGCCCGATTTTTTACGGTATTCTATACTTGCCTGTATAGATTTGTCTGCCGGGGTCAGGGTAATAATTCGATGTTCCGGAGGCTGGATGCTCTTTTGTCCGCTACAGTAAAAAGTGCTGAATAATGCTATTCCTAAGAGCACCTTTCTCATAACTAAAACCATGGTCACAGGCTATTGATTTGTTACAGAAAGTTAATTATTTTTGGAAAGATAGCATAACCCAAGCTATAATTCTTACCTATGAAAAATAAGACGACCTCCCACCTGTACCCGGGGTTTACACTTACGGAGCTCCTTGTAACCCTTGTCATAATAGGCATTCTCGTGCTGATAGCATACCCCAATTTAATGCCTTTGATCTCAAATGCTAAAAGTACAGAGGCCAAGCTGCAACTGGAACATGTGCATAATCTCGAGAAATCATACTTCTACATGCATTCCAAGTACAGTACAAATACCGAGGATATCGGTTTTGAACAGGAAAAGCTATCAACAGAAGACGGCAAGGCCAATTATCGTATAGAAATAACAGAAGCAACAGGTAATACATTCAGAGCGGTGGCTACAGCCGTTGCAGATTTTGATGGAGATGGTAAAATGAACGTTTGGGAAATAGACCAGGATAAGAACCTTAAAGAAGTAACGAAAGATTAATGATCTATCTTTTTATACTCGCATTGTTCATTTGCGCCACAGCAATTGCATATCAGGATTTTAAAAGCAAAAGAATTCACGTTTACTGGTTGTTTTTTTGGGGCGGCTTACTTATAACAAACGGCTTACTTAGTATTCAGAACCCGTTATCTATGTTAACTACAATAATATTCCTGGTGTTTATTCTTTTTGTTTTGAAGATATATGTATCTGTTAAGGCAAAAAGATGGGAAAAGCTTGTGGACAGATATATTGGTAAGGCGGATGTTATCATCCTATTATTTCTCTGCTTTGCGCTTAGCTTGTTCAATTACGTAGCTTTTCTTATCAGTGTTTGCTTCATAGGAATTCTATATGCCATTGCGTCTTCAAGCCGTAGTAAAGGCAAAGTCAGGATTCCATTAGCAGGTATAATGACTGTTGCCCATTTCATAGTGTATTCTTACGCCATAGTTAAACCTTTTGATTTACTGAATAATACTTTCCTGTTGCCCATTTCTATTATATAGCCATATGACCATTGTACCTGAAAAATCTGCGATAACTGCCATAGCACCACAGGTAGCATGGCAATATAGAATAGTACCTGCTGGCTGGGAGGCTGGTAAACTAATAGTTTACATTGACCATTTATTTTACACGCCTGATGTTCAATTAGAAATTGAATTGACTACAGGTATCGACTTAGAGTTGCGAAAAGAAGAGGCTGTAGTTATAAATGAACTATTAGGTCGCCACTATAAAATTGATGTAACCGGCATAAAGAAAAGTGAGGTAGCAGATAGTTCAAATACAGATGATTTTTTGCATCGCATTATTATGGAGGCAAAAGACCTGAAATGTAGTGATATTCATATAGAAGCACAGTCTGAGAGCTGCAGGATAAGGTTTAGGCTGGATGGGAAATTAATAGAACGATATTCATTGTCAAAAGATGAATACCCTTCTTTTGTGAATAGAATAAAGATCAAAGCCAACCTGGATATCGCAGAAAAGAGATTGCCGCAAGATGGGCGTATATTAGTTAATAGTAAACTTGGGAAGACAGACATTCGTGTGTCCATTCTCCCTTCATTACATGGAGAGAAAATAGTTTTACGTTTATTAAGCAATGACTCCACGCATATCAATATTGATACCATTGGCCTGAGCGAAAAGCAATTGAAAGAATATGAGAAGGTATTGAAAAAGCCACATGGTATTATATTGATCAGCGGACCTACTGGCTCAGGCAAAACAACAACATTGTATGCAACCCTGAAAGTCCTGAACAGTGAGTTCAATAACATATTGACCATAGAGGACCCTATAGAGTATACTTTAGATGGTATAAATCAGGTTCAACTAAAAGAGAATATCGGGCTTACCTTTTCCAGCGCATTAAAAACTTTTCTAAGGCAGGATCCGGATATCATTATGCTTGGAGAAATCAGGGATAGTGAAACAGCCCAAATGGCTATTCGGGCTGCACTGACAGGGCACCTTGTCCTTTCGACTATACACACTAATTCAGCATGGGGAACAATTGCCAGGCTTATAGATATGGGAGTGCCGGCTTTTCTTTTGGCAAATACCCTGAATATGTCTGTAGCCCAACGTCTGTTAAGGAAATTATGTGTTCATTGTAAACAAGAAAGAGAACTGCATGATACCAAAATGTTGGACGAGTTCCGGTCTTTCTTTACTAGTGGTGAAACCCATTGGGTGGCGGTAGGCTGTGAACAGTGCTACTATACAGGTTATCAGGGCAGGGCCGCTGTATATGAAGTGATTCCTATTGATGCCGATATGTCGGCATTGATCAAAGACAATACACACGACATATCTATGCAGCTTAAGCAACGAGGCATACATACGCTTAGGGAGAATACCATACAAATGGTGAAGACAGGAATAACGTCAATTGATGAGGCTTACCCCATACTTATAAATTATTATTAGATGAGAACCAAGACCACCCTCTTTTTACTCTTTTTGTTTATTTCAATTATATCCTATGGACAGCAGTATGATAATAGGGTTGAAACCATAAAATTAAGGTTGGAGAATTCAGCAGAAGAGATTCCACAACTTAATAATAAGGTGTCATTTTCGATATCGAATGTAGCACTGCACGAATTTTTAAGGGCATTAGGTGTCAGCAATAAACTAAACTTTGATATAGATCCGACGTTAAACAAATCTATCTCAGTTAATTTCACTAACGTAAGTGTAGCCGATCTGTTGGTGTATCTAAGTGATCAACACGAATTCGAGATATTTATCAATGGCAATATAATTTCATTCCTCAAATATTATCCTCCGGCAAAAGAGATCCCACCATTACCACCGAAAATCCTTGGCGTTGCTTATAATGATACAACCCGCAAAATTAGCCTTGACTTGAAAGATGATACACTTGGAGAGATAATAAAAATAGTTGGCAAACTTACCAATGCCAACATTATTGCGCCAGCTAGTCTTCTTGGTCGACAGGTTAGCGGCTATGTAAAAGATATGCCTTTAGAGAAGGCTATCAGAGAAATGGCATTCATCAATAACTTATTTTTTTCTGTTAAAGATTCAGCCACGTTCTATTTGGAGGATGTGAATACTGTGAAACATAATGATAAAGAAGATAAGAATCATTCATTGCCGCAGGGGTTAAAGCTAAATACGAATGGTCATGATAGCATTCTGTCTATTCATTCTGGTAATGTGCCTATAAAAGATGTATTGTCAGCTGTAGCTAATAAACTCAATATTAACTATTTCGTATTTTCTGAAATTAAGGGGACCAGCGACTTAAACGTCAATAATGTTGATTTTAATACGTTCCTAAAATACCTGTTTAATGCTACAGAGTATACTTATAAAATAAGTAACGGTGTCTACTTAATAGGTGATAGGAAACTGGAGGAAATAAGGTCTGCAGAAGTGTATGCCTTCAAGTACAGGACAATAAATAAGATATTAGAACAGATCCCTGCAGAGTTAAAAAAGGGTATAGAGATCATACCGCTCAATGAGATGAATAGCGTTGTAATGGCCGGGTCCACTCCTGCTGTGAAAGAGCTACATGCTTTTTTGAGGCAAATAGATAAAACAGTGCCGGTCGTTAATATCGAACTTATAATATTAGATATAAGACGTACGGCAGCAGTTTCTACAGGTATAATGGCTGGTATTGATAATTCAAAAACAACTTCAACGTACTCAAGTATTTTCCCGACTATAGACCTGACACTTAGCGCTAATAGTATTAATAACATTATAGATGGTATAAATGGTACGGGTCTGGTCAATCTAGGGAAGGTGACCCCTGGTTTCTATGTCTCCTTAAAAGCATCTGAAGACAACGGTAATCTAAAAGTGCGCTCTACGCCAAGATTAGCAACTTTAAATGGGAATGAGGCGCAGATGACAATAGGGGAGACCAGATATTATGCAGAACAGACTACGAACGTTATTACGACCCAAAGCACAACAACTGTAACAGGTACTGTTTTCAAGGAGCTCCAGGCCAATTTCGCGGTTGTGATTAAGCCTGTAGTTTCAGCAGATGAACAAATTACATTAGATATATCTGTAGAGCAGTCCACTTTTACAGAGCAATTTACCAAGAATGGACCTTATGGCAGATTGACGAGAAGTTTCAAATCCTCCTTGAGGGTCAAGAACAATGATATGATACTTCTCGGCGGTCTGGATGAGAAAAATACGAATGACGCAGGACAAGGCATACCGGTACTCTCAAGGATACCAATAGTGAAATGGATATTTAGCAGCAGGTCCAGAAGTTCGAAGAAAAACAAGTTAGCAATATTGATCCATCCAACAGTTTTTTATTAATGGCAATACTGGATAACATATTGCATAGAATAAGTTTGAACCGGTATTCGAACTTAATTGCGATAGAAGTTGTTGATGCTTATTCTCAAGAGGGGCGACAAGTATATTTCAATCGGATATGGCTGAATAACAGTAAGGGCAATGTTAACGTAGAAGATAGTGGTATATATGAAACACCTGTGCAATTAGAACAATATCTTTCACAGAAAGAATATCCAATAATTGTATTAGTAAATGGTGCAAAGGTGCTAAGTAAACTGTTGCATGATATAGATGGTGATGTTTTTAGTAGCATGCTACCCAATGCAAAGAAAGAAGACTTTTGTTTTATCAAAACAGCTGTAAATGACAGGCAAGCAATAGCATCACTTTGCAAAATCAGTTTTATAGACCAGCTCCTTCAGGATTTTCCCTTTTTGAGGAGAAACCTGATAAATGTATCGATCGGGCCATCATCTATTTTTACACTTTCACAGTTTTTGTTTGATAATTCCATAAGAGGA
Source organism: uncultured Bacteroidota bacterium (assembly GCA_946480675.1). The sequence continues at coordinate 3,703 of CAMLKS010000012.1, read as the reverse complement.
ATACAGACAAAAAAAATTGCCGGTTATGAATTTACTTTTGATGGGGCTTATCTAAAAAATTTTAATGGTACATCAATTACATCTCTAAATACTGAAGAACCGACATCATCAATTAATATTGAAACAGAGCGTATTGATGAACGACTTGCAGTATTGTATGCCTATGCGATCAGGTACCAACTTTCACCATCAGAAGTTTCAACTTATACTGACGCGAACATAGAGAAGAATAAGATCATATTGTTTAGCAATAATAAGCTGCGAAAAATAGTCCTCTCGGCCTTAACAATATTGTTTGTTCTTCTCGCGGTAAGTACTGTATTCTTCAATAAGTATAGTAAGAAACTGGAGGTGATAGAACAGGATATGCTTTTGAAAGAGCAACAACTAAGACAGATGTCTTCAAATAACAAACAAATTGCGCGCGTGAAGGAACTGTTGTCTGCAGATGGTATTATTGAGAAGGGGAATGTATCGTATTACTCAGATCAGGTAACGAGGTCCTTGCCTTCATACATCTATTTAAGTAAATTAGATGTAAACCCAAATAAGACCACTACCACCAATGGCAAGGATGTGTTCGATATAAATACTATCAATATATCAGGATATTGTTATTCGAGTGATGAGGTAATAGATTGGGTTGAACAGCTTAAAAAATACATCTGGGTAAAGAACGTAATTATTAAAGAATACACTCAAAAGAGGCCTGCAGAAATTGCAACATTCTCTATATCTATTGAAAAATGAAAACGCTTATAGCATATTTTCATACACTAAAACCCAAACATCAACTTTTATTGATGTTAATTGGAGCAAGCGTCATATTATATTACGTGTATGTCTTGAATTTTAAGAAATCACTGGATGCTTATGTAGATTACAATGCCGCACTGATGCGGTCTGATAGCTTAGAGAAAGCAATTACACTATTATCATCTAATAAAAATTTTATAGAACAAGATGCAGAGGACATTTCGTTAATGATCTCTGACCCGGATTCAGACGTAGAATTGAAAGAAATCATTCAATACAGAAGTGATTATTCGCAGAGATATGTTATTGAAACCAGCAAATTAACATTGGCGGGTAAATACAATGATATACTTGCTTATGTAAACAAGTTAGAAAAGACAGATGGGGTGATCATAAATTCGATCAGCTTCGAGACGAGGCAAAACAATCGGGATAAAAAGCATGAACTAAATGCAGTGCTTTATATTAAAAGCGTGAAACATGAAACTACAAACTAAAACCATTTTCGTTTTGTTCGCCCTGCAACTAACCATCCAGGGCTGTGATGATTTGATAGAAAAAGATCTTTCAAATGAATCCGTAAAAGTTAATGTTCCCCAGTCAAATTATATTTCAAGTAATTACCAGGTTCAATTTTGGTGGGAATCAAATAAGAATGCCAGAACATATAGAGTTCAGATCGTGTCCCCATCGTTCGATTCTCTAAATAATTTTATACTGGATACATTAGTAAGCGGTACGAAATTAACGTATACGTTGTTCCCAGGGATTTATCAATGGAGGATAAGAGCTGAAAATCCAAGCAGCTCATCCAGATATCAGGTCTATAATTTCAAAGTTGATACTACTTCAGATTTGACGGGCCAATTATTTTATACAGTTTCTCCTGCCAGTGACTTATATACAAATGAATTAGAAATTTTATATGAATGGCATGTATTTCCTTACGCAACCAATTACGAGTATAATTTACTTGATAGCGTGAATGTTGTCAGAAAAGTCAGGCTAACAACTAGTAATTTTCTGAGGGATACTTTAGTTGAAGGTAAGTATAAGTGGCGTGTTAAAGCTGTCAATGGAAACAACCAAACTAGTAGTCAATATTCTGATTTAAAAACCATCGTTATAGACGTTACAGCTCCATCACCCTCCCTCCTGAACAGTCCTGCAGACAATGATTCAGTCACAAGTATTGTTAAATTGAAATGGGACAAGAATAGCGATGTATACTCGGATAGCTTATATCTGTCGACAGACTCCTTGTTTTCAAATATGGTCGGGACCTATGAAACAGGTTTGAACTATATTGATCTATCGAATCTGAATCCGAATACGAGATATTATTGGAGAATCCGATCGAAGGATAAAGCAGGAAATGTATCTGGCTACTCCCCGTATAGAAGCTTTTACGTAATTCCCTAATGCCGAAAAATAAACTGATACAACTTACATTACTAATCGCAACAATGGTTGTGTGGGGTGTTATTATATTTAAAATCATTACTGATATAAACCCCGGAAAGTCCCTGGCACCTACAAAATATAACAATTCAAAAAGCAGTATTCAATTAATTGATACTTATGCGGTGTTTCAATATCAGGATGACCCGTTCCTGAAAATAATTACTGATACTGCATCTGTAATGCCTGTAGTTACCGTAAAACAAAATGATGTAGAACAGAGGCCGGTAAAGCTTCCTGAATACTATGGTGTGATCCGCCGGAACACAGTCAATACGGCAATTTTAAAGATAAATGACAATTACCTATTCTTACGTGAAAAAGAAACGTATAATGATATTGTCATCAAAAGAGTATCAGAAGAGGAACTTAATATAACAGTCGCTGGGAAAAGTTATAAGATAAAAAGACAAAAGCCGCTATAATTGAAAACCCGTTTCTTATCTGGATTTACGCTGATAGAGATGCTTATAGCGCTAATACTAAGTGCGGTAATAGTTGTGCTGATATACCAGTCAGTATTGCTTCTAGATAAACAATGGCAGTCATATTCCACCATGCAATCTAAAATGACTAGTATTTTATCGCTGAGAAATGCGCTAAGTACAGATGCAAGTAAATGTGTTTGTATAAAGTATGATCTTTTTGAAAAAAAGTTGTCGTTTCATGGGCGCGAGGACTCAGTTGAGTATATACTTGATTCAAATGTGACAAGGAAGTATAATAGTAACAGCATAATGTTTGATGTTAATGTGCAAGGGGTTAATGTAAACAAAATGATGATAAATGATAACGAATACAGGATTAAAAATGTTAGTCTACTACTGGATACCACAAATTATCATTTAATTTTTTTTGAAAAATATTACAGTACAGAAGAATTGATTTTATCATATTGATTGTGCGATGGACCTAAAAACAATAAAAAATAACAAGGCACAGAACACTTTGCCTGAATCAATCGTAGATAGAATATTTTCAATAGGAAATATTGAGCTTAAGTTTTTCAATAGAATAAGTGATACCTTAAAAGAGCGATTTTTTTCCGAAGTAGGTTTATTGTTGAATTCCGGAGTAGATCTACAGACAGTATTAAATCTGTCAACAACTACTGATGGTAACGACAAGCTTAAATCCATTTATTTCGTATTGTATGAAAAGCTGTCGATAGGTGTAAGCTTATCTAGAGCAATGGAAGAGGCGAAGCAATTCAATAATTTTGATACATACAGTATATTAATTGGTGAAAATACCGGAGCGTTGCCTGAGGTCTTTAATAAGCTATCAAAGTATTACTCAAAAAAAAATACCCAGAGAAGAAAAACGCTTAATGCACTTAGTTATCCTATAATTATATTGGCAACGACATTACTTGCGGTTTTTTTTATGCTAAAATTTGTTGTTCCGATGTTTGCCTCTACTCTAACGCAGTTTGGTGGAGAATTGCCGGAACTTACCAAGTTAATAGTAGCAGCATCCGAAAGAA
>CAMLKS010000011.1 GCA_946480675.1 uncultured Bacteroidota bacterium | reverse complement strand
ACCTAAAGATAACGGCACACATGGCGGTGGCTATGTGTTTGATTGCCGCGGCCTGCTGAATCCCGGTCGCTATGCGGCGTACAAACACTTTACTGGGCAAGACGAAGTGGTAAAACAATTCCTGGAGCGTGAAACCCGCATGCCGGAATTTTTAGCACAGGTTTATGGCCTGGTATCACTGAATGTGGATGACTACCTATCGCGCGGTTTCGAAAATCTGAGTGTGGCCTTTGGCTGCACCGGTGGCCAGCACCGCTCTGTATATGCTGCAGAAGCGTTAGCAGCTTACATCAGGAATAAATACAACATCGAGGTTTCCGTTACCCACCTCAATAAAGAGAAATGGGTACTGCAACCTGAAGCAAGCGCATAAAAAAATGCCGGCATTGAGCCGGCATTTTTCTTTAATATACCCTTGAAAAGGCTATTTGCTATCTGTCTCGTTTACTTTGCGTGGGTTGCGTTCCAGCACTTCATCCACCATGCCATATTCTTTCGCTTCAGCAGCAGTCATCCAGTAGTCACGGTCACTGTCTTTTTCCACTTTGCTGAATTTTTGGCCGGAATGGTTAGCAATGATATCATACAGCTCTTTCTTCAGCTTCGCTATCTCACGTGCTGTGATCTCGATATCACTTGCCTGTCCTTCTGCACCACCCAATGGTTGGTGTATCATGATGCGGCTATGCTTCAGTGCCGTACGTTTTCCTTTAGTACCTGCGCACATCAGTACGGCTGCCATGGAGGCGCCGATACCGGTACAAATGGTAGATACATCGGGGTTGATGATTTGCATCGTATCGTAAATACCTAAGCCGGCATATACGCTACCACCCGGGCTGTTGATATACATCTGCACATCGCGGTTGCGGTCTGTGCTTTCCAGGAACAGTAATTGCGCTGTTACGATATTGGCTACATAGTCATTGATAGCCTCGCCCAGGAAGATGATGCGGTCCATCATCAGGCGAGAGAATACGTCCATAGAAGCTACGTTCAGCGGGCGTTCTTCAATGATATATGGAGTAAGTGCCGCAGGCGCTTTATACAGGGCAGATGTATAGTTGTGCAGTGTTGCGCTGCTGATACCGTGGTGCTTCACGGCATATTTCTGAAATTCGTTTGGATTCATAAATCGTATTTTTGAGTCTGCTTAATTGTATGATTTGGTTAAAACAATTTTCAATCCATGTTAAATATAGTGCCATAACGGCATATTAATTACGACAAATAGCCAAATCAGCCGATAAGAAATGATTATTTTACATCTTATGACATTTTACATCAATATAAATACTCCATAAATGGCGAAGCTGACACAAGAAGAATTGCTGGATATCTTTCACGCGGTGAAGAAAGAAGTGAAACCTTATGAAAAAGGCTCTGTAAAAGCTCGCATTGATATAGAAGGCAAATATGACCTGTGGAGTGAAAAGGCGGTTGAGGCATTTGGGCGAAAATATCCCGCGATGGCTTTTGCCTCCGTTATACTTCAAAGTACTTATGTAGGTTTTTACTTTATGCCCGTATATGGCAGCGAAAAAGTAAAGGAACAGATACAACCCGAATTGCTGAAGACCTTGAAAGGTAAAGCCTGCTTTCATATCAAAACAACGGATAAAGAATTGATGAAGCAGATAAAAGCGGCACTGAAAGTGGGCTACGATGGATATAAAAAACAAGGCTGGGTAGAATAAATTATTGTGATGCAACTGATACTGAACCTGGATATACCGCCGTTGCCGCGGCCCATTACATATACTGATAAGATATTGCTGATAGGCTCTTGCTTTACCGAGAATATGAGCGAGCGCCTGATGCAGCATAAATTCAAAACACTGTCAAACCCGCATGGTATCCTGTTCAATCCCTTGAGCGTGGCACACAGCCTGGATAGCTATATAGATAATGTACAGTACCGCAAAGAAGACTTGTTTTACCTGAACGAACTGTATAATAGCTGGGACCATCATACACGCTTTTCACATACCAGTGCCGATGCTGCCATCGCTGGCATCAACAAATCGCAGCAGCAGGCGGCCGATTTCATTAAGGAAGCGAATTGGGTCATCATCACCCTCGGCTCGGCATTTCAATACTATTTAGTAGATGGTAATCGTCCTGTAGCCAATAATCACCGCGCGCCGGCGCAGTGGTTTCAGAAAAAGCTATTGACAATAGAAGAGATAACTACAAACCTGCAGAAAACATTGCAACGCTTACATACCCTCAACCCATCGGCGCAAGTGCTATTCACCATCAGCCCTGTGCGCCACATACGCGATGGTGTGGTAGATAACAATCGCAGCAAGGCGCGCCTGATAGAAGTGGTGCACGCCCTTTGCCAGTCGCACGCGTTCGCCTATTACTTTCCTGCCTACGAGCTTATTATAGATATACTGCGCGATTATCGCTACTATGATATAGATATGGTGCACCCCAACTACCTGGCTACCTCTTTTGTTTGGGAACATTTTGTAAAATCGTGCATCAGTGCAGACACGCAAAAGGTTATGAAAGAAGTGCATGATATAGCTATTGCACGCGCCCATAAAACCCGCTTTCCCGATACGGAAGCACATACAAAGTTTAAAGCCGGCTACCTGGCTAAAGTTGAGGATATACAACAACGCCACCCATACCTGGATATGGACGAGGAAAAGGCCTATTTCTCTGCCTAATGCGTAATAGTTTTATTGACTTTTGTTTTCACCTTACGCGCTTTATCCTTCGAAAGCTGTTTGAGTATCAATGCCTTGTTTTCAATAAGCAAACCGCCAATAATGCCCACAAGGCCATAAGTCAATAACCGGGATGTTTTCATATACTTGCTTGTTTGGCCTATACTTATAAAAGTTTTGCCATGGCAGCTACATTATAAAAGGGAACCAAGCGGCTCCCTTTTTATAAACAATTTAAATATTAGTTTTCGTGTATTTCAAGGGCCGGCTTCTTATCTGCCGCAGCATGAGGTACCTGGTCCGATGTCATTTTACATTGGCCATTGAATACGGAACTGGGGTCTATCTGCAGCTTTCCGGTCTGGATATTGCCGTTGATGCTCGATTTCGATTTCAGGCACAGCATATCTTTAGTTATCACATTGCCATTTACCGTGCCGAATATATCAGCATTGGTGGCGTGCAGGTCACCTTGTATAATGCCGGTTTCGCCCAGCACCACTCTTGCTTTGCAGTAAACATGGCCTATAATATTGCCATCTATACGCATGTCCCCGTTCGATTCTATATCACCCGTCAGGGTAGTACCCATTGCTATCATGCTTACAGACCCGGCAGGCCCCTCTGCCCTTGCGCCGTGCTTATCCCTGTTTTTTGTAAACATAAGGTTCCTTTTAAATGAATGAAAAAATGGTATAATCCTTATACGAATGCCGCAAATTAGGGTTATTATAGCATGTGTGATAACGGCTATTTTTTATCTGTCCGTTACCATTTTCATTATCAAGGATTTAGGCTCCCCTTTTAGCGAGATAGGATAAATATATAAATTAATTGTTTATAATCCCTGTTTTTTCCATGCTTCTCGTTCTATTTCCTACCTTTGCGGCTCATTTTTCCCATTCATGGATCGTAATTCAATTATTGGGTTTTCCTTGCTGGCTTTGTTGCTGATAGGCTATATCTCCTACAACCAGTATTCCCAAAACAAATTTTTAGAGCAAAAGCAGGCAGACTCTGTAGCCTATGCCAAGGCCCACCCTAAGCCAAAGATAGATACTGTTGCTACAAAAGCACAAATGGCTGCAGCAGTAGTAGATACGCTAAATGACTCTATCCGCGCTGCTATGCCACCTGCGCTGCGCAGCACTGCCGTGCAAAAGGTGAAGCTGGAAAATAAAGACCTGGCACTGGAAATAAGCACAAAAGGTGCCTACCCTGTAAGTGCGCAGCTAAAAAAATACCAGACATCAGGCAAACAGCCCTTATACCTTTTCAATGGTGAGGGCAACCAACTAAGTGCCGTATTGCCATATAACAACAATGCTACTGCCACAGCCGACCTGTACTACACGGCAACCGAAGGCAATGCACCTAATGGCGACCGTACCCTTACCATGTCTGGAGACCTGGGCAATGGTAAAAGCGTACAGATAATATATACCCTGCCTGCTGAAGGCTACATGATAGGGTATAAGATGATATTGAACGGAATGCCGGCGGCTGCTTTAAACCTCGACTGGAAAACCAGCGCACAACATACCGAGAAGGATATCACTACAGAGCGCACCAATAGCCAGGTGTACTATCGCTATGCCGATAAAGAGCATGACTATTTCAGCTTTATCAATAAGGATAAAGAAACGCTGGATAAACCGGTACACTGGGTAGGCTTCCGCCTGCAGTATTTCAGCACCGCGCTGATAGCAGACAAAGAAAGCTTCAGCAAAGCCACAGTTGGTGGCAATGCCAAACCTGCCGATAGCAGTATTGTTGCCATCAGCCGCAATACTTTTACTGTGCCGTTGTCAAACACTGCACAACAAACGGTAGACCTGCGCTGGTACATTGGCCCTAACCACTACACTACACTGCGTTCTTATAAAATAGACCTGGATGATATGGTGCCATTGGGTTATGGTATCATGGCATTTGTAAAGTATGTGAACAAGTGGCTCATCATCCCGATATTCAATATACTGAATGGCTTTATCGGCAACTATGGTATCATCATCATCCTGATGACGCTTATTATCCGCCTGCTGCTATCATTCTTTACCTATAAAAGTTACCTGTCGAGCGCTAAGATGCGTGTGTTGAAACCGGAATTGGATGAGCTGCGTGCCCAGTATGGCGACGACCAGCAAAAATTCAGCATGGAACAGATGAAGCTGTACCGCACTGCCGGTGTCAATCCATTGGGTGGGTGCCTGCCTACATTGCTGCAATTGCCCATACTGGTGGCTATGTACTACTTCTTCCCCGCATCTATTGAGCTGAGGCAGGAAAAATTCCTGTGGGCAAACGACCTTTCTACCTACGATAGCATCGTTAGCTGGAGCGGCAACATACCACTTGTCAGTTCTGTGCTGGGCAATCATATCAGCCTTTTCACCATCCTGATGACCGCCTCAAGCTTGTTCCTTGCATTGTATAATAAGAACATGACACCGCAAGACCCGAACAACCCGATGATGAAATGGATGCCTTACATCTTCCCGTTCCTGCTGTTCGGTGTATTTAATAAAATGGCTGCTGCCCTTACATTCTATTACTTCGCTTCAAACATGATAAGCATTCTGCAACAGTTTATCATCCAGAAGTATATCATAAACGAGAAGGCCATCCATGCGCAAATACAGGAAAATAAAAATAAACCGGCCGCCCCGTCAAAATGGGCACAAAAGCTGGAAGAAATACAAAAAACACAGGCCGAGCGCATGAAGCAAACGCCAAGGAAAAAGTAATCTCCATCAATATTTCCCGATTATATAACCATACTCAATCTGAGTATGGTTATTTTTATATGCTTAGGTTGAATATTTTACATATTTTAGTGGACTTTATTATTATAAATTGATAAACTATCCTGTTTGCTTGCAAGCAGGTCTGTATACGATGCTTTCGTTTCAATAGGGGTAAAAATGTTCTGTGTGCCTCGCGCAGCGGAACGGAAATGAAAAACAAAGCCTTACATTCCTGTAAGGCTTCTTAGTTTACAATAGCTCAAAAGGGGTGGGGCTGGAAATTATTGTTTTATCACTTGCGCAGTGTATACTCTTTTGTTACCTGCATATATTTCCACACCATAATAGCCGGTACTCAATGTTGAGAAATCAATGGCCGTAGTGATGTGTATGCTATGGGGCAGGTTACGTTGGCTGCGTATCACGCGGCCGGCGGTGTCGGTGATGTTTACAGATAGCTGCGCCGGGTGCTGCTGTTGTATATTCACATGCAGCTTGTCGGCTACGGGGTTAGGGTACAGGTGGGTGATGAGTGTAGTGCTTTTTATTGCTGCACTGCGCATAGCGTTTTCCGTGATGATATAGGTGGCACGCGATGGATCGCCATACACTGCCTTCCCTATTGTCCAGTTTATAGATACATGGTCAGGGGTAGTATCCATGATGATAGGGCTCTTGCTTTCAGTTTCAACGGATGGTATGGTATATAATTCGGGTAGTAACATGATGTATCGTCTTCTTGTTCTTTGCGATACAAAGGTACCCTAACAGCAAGGCGAAGCTACGGGCATTGATACGGAAACTACCCGTGCAGGATACCTGAAATAATTGCGTAGAACTACGCATAAGAATGTGGAATGCCTGTTGTATGGCTACTTCTTCACCCGCGCATCTAAAGAGAAGGGCTGCATGCTTTTTATGCTCAACAGCCGCATGTCGGCATGCAAGGGGTTTATCAGCACATTATATTCTTCCGGCACTATTACCGATGGCACCTGCAAGGCCAGTGTGCTGCGTTTCTGCAGCCAGGCGGTACCGTAGTCTTTTGTGTCTGTCTTAGCAGGTATGCTGTTCCAGCCTTTAGGATATTGTGCCTCCGGTAATATAGGCACTTCTTTCAGCTTTATATCAAAGCACACCATCTGCAGATTGGCAGGCATTTGCTGCAGCGGCACATTGGCCGAATATTCCAGTATAGCCAGGGCCCTGTTGGCAGATGTGTATATGCACGGTGTGCCCGCATGGTTCCAGCGGCCGCCAAACAGGCGTGCGCCTTCGCCGCTCATATCTTTTGCAAAGTTGGTAGGTACTATCCTGTATACCAGCATAGGTTGGATTATGAATACACACCGTAGGCAATACGGCCAATGAGGTTTCTCACTTCTTCCATACCATATACAGTATCCATTATGCTGATGGGTGTTTTGCCATTCAGTGCATGCAGTGGCGTGGCTATCCATGCATTGAATTTTCCTTTGTCTTCAAATACATCATACCCGAAGGCGTATATATCGGCCAGCATCAGTATGCGCTCACTAACCGTAGCGCTAAAACGGGCATCCCCCTTTTTATTATGCAGCGTAGCTTTAGTAACCGTCAGTATACGCGACAGGGTTTCATAATCCAGGCCCGTTTGCTTTTTTATCTCTTCAAACTGCAGCTTGGATATTCCCGCTTTTATATAGTCCATCTTCTCAAAAGCATTCCACTCATCTACATGCCTGATGATATCTTTAGGCAAAAGGATGACTTTCCCTGCCTTTTTTGCCAGGGCTTTCTTCTTAGTATCCTGTTTGCCTGCTGCCTGCATTAGTAAAATTTTATACTAAGTTAGGTAAAAATTTATTCCTATGCTGATAAAAGAAAAGCGGTCACACAGACCGCTTTAAAGTATATACTAATCAACAACTTAACTTAGACATCTATCCTTGCATACTTCGCATGGCTTTCAATGAACTCCCTGCGGGGTGCTACTTCATCGCCCATCAGCATAGCAAAAACCGTATCGGCTTCGGCAGCGCTTTCTATCGTCACCTGTTTCAGTATGCGGGTATCCGGGTTCATGGTGGTTTCCCATAGCTGGTCTGCGTTCATCTCACCAAGACCTTTATATCGCTGAATATTCACGCTGTCTTCTTTACCATTGGCCATGCGGTCAATAGCCTTCTTGCGGTCCTCTTCATTCCACGCATATTCCTGGTCTTTCCCTTTCTTCACCAGGTATAGTGGTGGCTGCGCCAGGTATATATAGCCTTGTTCTACCAGCTCTTTCATATAGCGGAAGAAGAAGGTAAGTATCAGCGTAGCAATGTGCGAACCATCCACATCGGCATCGGTCATCACTATTATTTTATGATAGCGAAGCTTGGTAATGTTCAGTGCTTTGGGGTCTTCCGGCGTCCCGATACTTACACCCAGGGCGGTAAACATGTTCTTGATCTCTTCGTTCTCGTATATCTTATGCTCCTGTGCTTTTTCTACGTTCAATATCTTACCACGCAGCGGCAATATAGCCTGGAAGCTACGGTCGCGGCCTTGCTTAGCAGTACCACCGGCTGAGTCACCCTCCACCAGGTATAGCTCACAACGCTCGGGGTCGCGGTCGCTACAATCGGCCAGCTTGCCCGGCATACCCCCGCCTGTCAGCACGCTTTTACGCTGTACCAGTTCGCGTGCCTTACGTGCAGCCGCACGTGCCTGCGCTGCGATGATCACTTTATCAATGATAAGCTTGGCTTCCTTCGGATGTTCCTCTAGGTACGATTCCAGTACGCGGCTTACACATACATCCACCACACCCATTACTTCGTTATTACCCAGCTTGGTTTTGGTCTGTCCTTCAAACTGCGGCTCCGGCACTTTTACCGATATTATGGCGCTCAAGCCTTCGCGGAAGTCATCACCTGTTATCTCCACCTTCGCTTTTTCAAACAGCTTGTTCTTATCGCCATAGGCTTTGAACACGCGCGTAATAGCACGGCGGAAGCCTGCCACGTGCGTACCACCTTCTATGGTGTTGATGTTATTTACGTAAGAGAAGATATGTTCGTTGTAAGAAGTATTATAACTCAGCGCTACATCTACGGCCACATTGCTTTCTGTATCGTGGCCTTCCATATAGATAGGCTCCGGTAACAGTGGTGTTCTGCCGCCTTTGCTATCCAGCATGACTACAAACTCCATGATACCACCCTCGCTATAGAAGGTTTCGCTCAACGGGCCATCACCGTTCTCTGCCTGCTCACGCTCATCTATTAATACAATGCGGATACCCTTATTCAGGTAAGACAGTTCGCGCAGGCGGCCTGCCAGTATCTCACGGTTGTAGATGGTATCTTTAAAAATGGTATCATCTGGCTGGAAGTGCTGCATGGTACCACGCTTATCGCTGGTGCCTATTTCGCGTACGGCATACTGCGGTATACCCATTGAATATTCCTGCTCAAATATTTTACCCTCGCGGAAAACGGTGGTATGCATATGGCTGCTGAGTGCGTTCACGCAACTCACACCCACACCGTGCAAACCGCCCGATACTTTGTAAGAATCTTTATCGAATTTACCACCTGCGTGCAGTACGGTCATTACAACCTCCAGCGCACTGCGGCCTTCTTTCGGGTGAATGCCTGTAGGGATACCACGGCCATCATCTTCTACCCTTATCGAGTTATTGGTATGTATGGTAACGGTGATGTTTTTACAATGACCGGCCAGTGCTTCATCTATCGAGTTGTCCACCACTTCATATACCAGGTGGTGCAGGCCTTTTACGCCTATATCACCAATATACATTGCCGGGCGCTTGCGCACGGCTTCCAATCCTTCCAATACCTGGATGCTGCCGGCATCATAACCGGTGGCCGCAGGTGTTTGTAAAACCTCGTTTTCTGTACTCATATTTCGTTTTAGAGAACCTCTTTTTGCAGGGCAGAAATTGTTGTGTTTTGTTGCAAAAACGCAAAATAAAATTTATTAATATCTCTGCCGTTTATATCCTACAAAAATACTGAAAAAAGGCCTTATATACAAAGAAAATCAGGTGTTTTAACAAGGCTGTGAAATGTGCGTGGATAAAGCAGTTTTAGTAATAGAAAATGCCTGCTGCTAGGAGCGCCACCCCCTACTTAAAAATGATATAACATACTATTGCTATAGTTCCAATCCATATCTTTATTGGAACAAACAAACAAACAAACAAAATAATGAGTGGTGGATTACCATTTTTCAATTGGTCTTTAAGAAAGGCCACAGATTCCCAATCTGAAAGTTTTATAAAAGCGCGTATCCGCTTAATATTTACGATACTTATATTTTCCCTGCTGAAGTCATTGGTCGGTTTGGCTACCGCAATTGCCAGTGAGCAGTGGCTACAGGTAAAACGCGCAGCCATTGCGCTGGTGTTATATACGGTGCTCATCAAAATATTGCTGTACAAACCTGCCAAACTGCGGCCGCTGGCGCACGTTATGATACTGGCAGGTATACTGATGGTATTTAGCTCCATCATCTTCTTCTCGCACGATATCAACCTTGTTATTTTGCAGTTTGTATTCATGATAGTGCTAAGCGGCTTTTATACACTGGGTGGTAAATGGGGCTTTATTTATGCATTCATCAGTATCCTGCCGGTTGTTAGCGTTTTGCTTTTAGGCGATGATGTCCATATTTTCAGCCAAGGCAGCGGGCAAAAACTGGCATCACCCGGCTATGAGATATTGGCCATTCTCAATTTCATTTCCATAGTAGTAGCGCATTATTTATTCTACAAAGCTTTTTCTGTCAACATACAGGAGAAGGAAAAGCTAAACCTGCAGTTGCAGCAATCGGCGACAGAGGCCAATAAGCTGGCAGAATCAAGAGCGAATTTTCTCTCTACCATGTCGCACGAGCTGCGTACGCCGCTCAATTCTGTATTGGGTATTACAGAATTATTAATGCGCGATAACCCTGAAAAACGGCAGCAGGAAAACCTGAAAATATTGCAGCTATCTACGGCAGATCTGCTTTCGCTTATCAACAATGTGCTTGATTTTAATAAAACGGAATCGGATAAAGTAGTGTTGGAGGCGGTACCGTTTCAACTGGCAGAGCTGATAGAAAATAAATGCACGGTACTGCAGATAAAAGCACAGGACAAGCAGCTGCGCTTTATACTGGATATAGATGAAAGGCTGCGCGATACGGTAGTGGCAAGCGACCCCACGCGCCTCTCGCAAATCATATACAACCTGGTGAGCAATGCGGTGAAGTTTACAGAGCAGGGTAGTGTAACAGTAAAACTGGCGCTAAAAGAGAAAACTGAGAACAATGTACAGGTGCTATTTTCTGTAACAGATACCGGTATAGGCATACATCCCGACAGGCAAGAAAGCGTTTTTGAAATGTTTACGCAGGCTGAATCGCACATCACGCGCAAATATGGCGGTACCGGCCTTGGACTGGCTATCGTAAAGCAACTGCTATCGCTTTTCGATAGCAGCATACAGCTAAGCAGCGCACCCGGCAAGGGCACCAGTTTTTCATTTCTTATAAACTTTGCTACAGCACCGTCGCTTGCCAAACCTGCTACAGCAGTGCCACAGGAAAGGGTAGACCTAAGCCACCTGAGGATACTAGTGGCCGAAGACAATGATGTAAACAGGCTGCTGATAAAAAAGCAAATGGATATACTGCAGTTGCAACCGGCTATAGTAGAAAACGGTGCGCTGGCTTTTGATGCGCTGATGGCCCATGATTATGATGCCATTTTTATGGACCTGCACATGCCGGTATCAGACGGTTACCAAACTACCAAACAGATACGTGCACTGGCCGATGCAGCCAAGGCCGGTGTACATATAGTAGCCTTTACGGCATCTGTTACCGAACAGGAAAAGATATTTGAGAATGGCTTTGACGATTTCCTGTATAAACCGGTCAATATGAATGACCTGTACGATAAGCTGGAAAAAATAGCACAACGCCATAACACAATGGTATAATATAAAAAAGCCGCTGTAGTGGCGGCTTTTCTTATATAGGTTATTGCATTTTATTTAAGCGTTTCTTCTATCAGGTAATGGTTCCTGTCTGCAGCATTGCGTGAAATCAGCTCCCCAAGAAAACCTGCCAGGAAAAATTGTGTGCCTATCACCATGGCAGTCATGGCCAGGTAGAAGCTCACCTTACTGGTAAGGCCAAAATCCACACCGCCCATAATGCGGCCTATCAGTAGGTATATTGTAGCAACGAAACCAAACAGGAAGGTAAGGGTACCCAATAGCCCGAAGAAGTGCATAGGTTTTTTGCCAAAACGGCTGATGAATTGTATCGACAACAAATCGAGAAAGCCATTGATAAAGCGTTCCCAGCCAAATTTTGACACACCATATTTACGTGCGCGATGCACGACTACTTTCTCACCTATTTTGCGGAAGCCGGCAGCCTTTGCCAGTACGGGTATAAAGCGGTGCATTTCTCCATATACCTCTATGCTTTTTACCACCTTACGGTTATATGATTTCAGGCCGCAGTTCATATCGTGCAGCTTGATGCCAGATATCCAGCGGTTAACACCATTGTACAATTTGGAAGGCAGGTTTTTTGTCAGTGCATTATCGTGGCGCACTTTCTTCCAGCCACTCACCAGGTCGAAGCCCTCTACCGTTATCATGCGGTACAGTTCCGGTATTTCATCGGGACTGTCCTGCAGGTCGGCATCCATGGTGATGACCACATTGCCTTTAGCTGCTTTGAAGCCTTCATTCAGCGCGGCGCTTTTACCATAGTTGCGCTGAAATTTGATGCCTCTTACAGTGGTATATTCTTCCGAAAGTTGTTTTACTACATTCCAGCTATTATCGGTACTTCCATCATCTACCATTATTACCTCGTGTGCATAGCCGTGTTCGGTACACACACGTTCTATCCAGTCCACCAGCTCCGGCAGCGATTCTTCTTCGTTGTATAACGGTACGACTATGGATATATCTACAGGCATATATGCTATTGTGTTGTGACAGAGCTGTTTCGGCTAATGACAAGGGCAAAAATAAATCCTAAAAAGCTATATTGGATAACCTGTTTCATTAGTAACAGGAACAATCCGCCAATATTTAACGTTTCTTTCTTTTCCAGCGCCAAATCCTTTTTCAGCTCTTCTATTTTAGTAGCGGCATTGGGCGTATTCTTCAACCCATCGGCACGGCCTGCATAGATGCGGTCTATCATAGTGGTATCTATAACGCGCATATACAACTGGTCGAAAACAAAATTGACGCTGACAATAATAAGTATAGCAATAAAAGCAGCCTGGAAAGCCTCTTTAATACTGATGATACCACCAAATGCTTTTTTCTGCAATTGGATGGTGTATATCAGTAGCCCCATACCCAACAGGAACGACACGCTGACAATAGCCATACTCGCGGCCCAGTTTTCCAGGAACCATTTATACTGAATAGTGCTGAATATGACTTTGATAACAGCGATAAGGATACCCATTTTTACAGGTATCGCAAATTTGTTCCGTTTCGCTTCAATAGATGCTTCCAATCTTCTGCCTTATTTATATATGATCCTGTATCTGCGGGCGCGGGTTTTTCTTAGCTATGGCGGCTGCTATTAGTGAGAAGACAGTGCCGAAGAATACAAGGCCGAAGATGATACCCATAGCCATAAAGAGGCCCATGTATTTTTCTGTCATATCCATGCTTTGCTGTATTTGCTCTTCGCTCAGGCCACGGCTTTCCATGCTTTCTATAGCCATTTCTATAGACTTTTCGCGCATCTCGGGAAATATGGCTAATGCAATAAAGCTCCACACTAACACAATAGCGGTGATGATTAATGTAGCCTTAAAGCCGCTGGCAAATGCATTGCCAAATGTAATATCCGCCTCATTGGCTTTAGAGTAGGCCTGTGCATTTAATATAATACCGGCCAGGAAGGGTATATAGCTGAGCCACTGTGCCCATTGTTCAAATGAAAGGCCTGCTACATACAATATCAATCCTAAAACTACCATGGCGAGGCCTGTCAGCCCGCCATACATCATGTGCGTTTGTGTTTTTTTCATAGCTCTATTTGTTTAGATGAATGTGACGATTGTTGATAATGCCTATCACTTTTCCATTCAGCTCTTTACCTATAAAAGCGTTATTGCGCACAGCCGACTGCATATTTTCCAGTGTCCATTTCCCTGCGGCGGTAAACAATGTGATGTCTGCCACGGACCCCTTATCTATATGAGTCGTTCCGAGGCCGAAAATATCACGCCCTGCAGTAAGTGCGGCTGCCAGCCTATCGGGGTTGATGGCCTGCAAAGCTATGCTGAAAGCCACCTCCTGTATATTCATACCATCGGCAGCATATTCAAATTCTTTGGTTTTGGCATCCCATTCCTGCGGGCGATGGTGGCTGGTAATGGCGTCTATAGTGCCATCCAGCACGCCTGCTACCAGTGCCAGCCTGTCGGCCCCGCTACGGAGTGGTGGCATTACCTTATACATGCTGCTATAGGTTTCCAGCGCTTCGTCGTTCAGCACCAGGTGATATGGTGTTACCGAGCAGGTAATCTGCAGCCCCTCTGCTTTGGCAGCGCGTATCATATCTACACCCGTAGCAGTAGAGATACCGGTAACGTGCAGCCGGGAGCCGGTATAGCGCAGTAACTCAATATCACGGTGCAGTAGTATGGTTTCTGCCAGTGCAGGTATGCCGGGCATGCCTAGTTTTGTAGATATAAAGCTTTCGTGCATCAGCCCTCCTGCCGATAAGGAGGCATCCGCAGGTATTTGTATGATGGTGCCATCAAAGGCTTTTACATATTCCAGTGCTTTCAGCATCAGCTGTGCATTTTGCACGGGCTTCCAGCCATCGGTAAAGGCTACGGCGCCATGACTATGCATATCCAGCATCTCGGCCAGGTTCTTGCCCTCTATATCTTGTGATACAGCGCCCAGCGGGTGCAGGCTTACCGCACTCCCCTGTGCTTTTTGCTGCACAAATTCCACTACCGATTTGGTACTGATGGCAGGTTTGGTATTGGGTGCCAGCAATACATGGGTAAAGCCCCCTGCTGCTGCTGACTTCAGGCCGGTAGCTATGGTTTCTTTATGCTCATAGCCCGGTTCACTGTAGTCTGCTATAATATCTACCCATCCCGGCGATACGCACAAACCTTCGACCTCTATCACCTGGTCGGCCTTAACATTTAGCGAAGCGGCTATATCTTTAATAATGCCATCTTCAATTAAAATATCAACTACTTTATCGTGAAAACCGGATCGTTTATCGCAGACCCTTGCCTGGTGGATGAGTACTTGCATATGATGCTATTGTGCGATGCCGGAGTCGGCCGGGCGGCCTTCCATGGTTTTTTTGCGAAAACCACCTGCCAGTACAAATGTTTCGGCAGCCAGCATTAACACGGCTAAAATAGCACAAACTTTCCAAAGCGGAAAACTGCCAAGCGCAGCACCGCTTTTGGCACTGGCCAGGTCGCCGGTTTCCAGCCATTTTATGTCATTGCCGCTCCACTGGCTTTTCAACTGTGCGGGTGCCCACGTTTGCAAAACAGATTCACTGCGGTCGGTATTCAGGGCGATAGTAGCGCTATCGCTACCCGCAGCATACAGGGTGTAAAAGCCCGGTTGCTGTAGTGCGCGGTCGACAAATATCTCTACACCTGTGCCCGCGGGGCGCTGTGGCGGTATGGCATCTACGCCGTGGCCATACAGGTGTATCATATTACGTTCGCCACCTTGTACGGGTACAAATGCCGGCTGGTCTTTACCCAGCGTAAGGGCATAGATACCCGAACCGCCCGACTGCATGGCCATCTGGTACAGGAATGGCACGAAGAAATAACTACTGGTAAAGCTACCTGCCTGTAGGTCGGCAGCGGTGGCGCAGAGGTAAAACTGCCCGCGTGCAGGTGTATATTTTGCCAAAAACGGGTCGCCACTGCGGAAACTGAGTACCGACTGCTCATTGGCCGATAGCCCTGCCTGTATGGTATAATGCCAGTTGGCCACCGGTAGCTGCACATTGTCCGGTATGCGTTCAAACATGTTCTTTACCAGGTCGCTGCCCTGCTGCAGGGTGGCAGCAGCCTGTGCCGATGTATCGATACCGGTGACCTGTAGATCACCTATTTGTTTCAGGCCTGGGTTCAGGGCATTCATATCTGCACTCCTGGCGGGAAACATGCATACGGTACCACCTTTTTCCAGCACCGCAGCCACGGCTTTACCATAGGCATCATTAAAATTGGTAATGCCATTCAGGATAACGAGGTTGTATTTATTGGCATCTATAGTTCCCGAAAAGCTGCTTTGCTCCAGGTTGAAACCGTTATAAGCCCTGAATGCGGCCTGTATATACGGGTTGGGTTGCCCTTCATTCAGCACCAGTACCGAAAGCGCCGGCACACTGCGCGCCGCTATGCGGAAGGTATCATCAAAACGCACAGCCGCATCATTTACCGTCAGTGCTATTTGCTGCCAGCCGGTGCCGTATGCTTCAAAGCTCAATGTATCTATCCGTTCATTGCCACCGGAAAAATTGAGCGTAGCGGCGGTTTTTACCTGCCCGTTGATAGCTAATTGCAGTACCGGGGCTTCTTTACCTGCTTTCCCTTCCGCACGGCTATGCACGATGAGCCTGTTTTGCTGCCCGGTTTGCAGCACCGGTGCATCCAGGTAGGCAGTATCTATATATACATTGGCGGCCGCCTCATTTTGCACGGGCAAGCCATAAAATCGTATGTTCTTCAATAGTGCCGCATCTGCCTTTGCAGGGAAAGCACTGCGCTGGAAATCGGAATAGTAATAGACATCAGCCCCCGCCACCACCTCGCTTTGCATGATGCTCTGAATAGTGGCCAGTGTTTTAGCGGCAGGTTTGGTATGGGCAGATAATTGTAGATTGTTCAGCTCGGCCAGTATCTTATCGGCAGGTAGCGGCAGGTAGCTGATGGGCTTATCATTGGTGAGCAGCAGGAAGCGTGTGCCCGGCATGGCCTGTTGCACCTGGTTGCGGGCCGCATCGCGTGCTTTCTCAAACAGGTTGCGCGCGCCATCCTTTACACCCATACTGCCCGAATTATCTATATATATTACCTGCAAGCGGTTGCCACTCTCCTTCTTGCCATCGTTAAAAAAAGGTTGGGCAAAAGCCAGTATCAGCAGGCCAAGGAACAGCAGGCGCAGTGCCAGCAGCCATTTATATTTCAGTTGCGACTGTTTTTGAGATTTCAGCTGTATGCTCTTCAGGAAGCGGGTATGCGGAAACAAAACGGTCTTGTACCTGCGCAGGTTGAACAGGTGGATAAGTACCGGTATGGCCAGTGTCAGCCCCGCAATAAGGAATAAAGGATACAGAAAACTCACGTATCAAATATAAGGTTAATGAGCTGATTAGCAGGTGTGGTAATTAGCTAAGGAAATGGTAAAAAGCCAAATAATAATTTGCCGGGCCTACCGTTTCCATTATATGCCAACCTACACCGAAGCGGCCCCAATAAGGACTCTATTGAAATATATAGGTTTTATCCCATTATTTGTTTTTATACACGATGTTTATTTTTTGGTGCCTGGCATTGTAAAATATGGGCGTTTCCCCGTTTATGGCAAAGACCCTGACCCTTCATCGCTGAATGAATCTTATGATACTTTTTTCGGGATTGCAGGAATTATTGG
>CAMLKS010000010.1 GCA_946480675.1 uncultured Bacteroidota bacterium | reverse complement strand
ATGCTTGTCCTGCAGCTTCTTCTCTTCTTGCTGCAATGCATTCAACAATTGTTCTGCCTGCTTTTCAGTAAGCTTGCTAGGTTGTGATTGCGGCTTTTGCTGGTCATCTTTTTTATCCTTGTTGTCTTTATTCTCTTCGTTTGGTTTGCCGTTATCGTCCTGCTTATTCTTCTTATCTTTTCCGTCTTTATCTTCTTTGTTCTTGTCTTTGTTTTTATCCTTCTTATTCTTGTCTTTGCCACCACCGCCATTCTTCTTCAGCATTTGCTGTGCATAGCTCAGGTTATACTTGGCATCGGCATCCTGCGGGTTATTACGCAGTGCTTTCTTATAGGCATCTATAGCTTCTTCCCACTTCTGTTCTGCCATGTAGGTATTGCCTATGTTGTACTCAGCTGCCGCCTTACCATTCTTGTCCTGTTCAAGGCGGGCAGAATTGCTGAGCACTTTGCGGGCAGCATCGTATTGTTTTTGCTGCAGCAGCGCATTACCCAGGTTGAACATGCCCGGTATATTTGTAGAATCTTTAGACAGTGCTTTAAGGTAATTATCTGATGCCTGTTTATACTGCTTTTGCTCATACAGCTTATTGCCTTCTGCTACCAGTTTCCTGGTTTGCGAAAAGGCTACCTGCGTCATCAGCATGCATACCAATAGGTATATGGCCCTTATCTTCTTCATGATGTCTTCGTATTCATTTTCATATTAGCACCACGCAGCAACCATTCTACTACCAGCAGTATAAAGCCCGCCAGCAGGAAGTATTGGAAGTAACTTTTATAGTCGGTAAACAATACGGCGCCAAGATTCTTCTGCTCCATACCATCTATTTCATCTACCAGTTTATTGGCGGCATCATCTGTATTGCGTAGCAATGTATAGCTACCCCTGCCTGCGGCGGCAATATTGCGTAGTTCTTCTTCATTCAGTTTGCTCACTACCGGGTTGCCATTCTCATCCATCTTTACACTTTTAGTTTCAGGGTCTACGAGCGTAGCACCCTGCGGTGAACCGATGCCTACCGTATGTATGATAACACCAGCATCGGCAGCAGTCTTTGCCTGTTCCAGTGCTTTCTCATCGTGGTCTTCACCATCAGATATGACGATGAGCGACTTGTATTTACGTTCCTTTTGAGAGAAGGACTGCATGGAAAGATCGATAGCCTCACTAATGACCGTACCCTGTGTAGGCACTACAGATGGTGTTACATTCTGCAACATCATCTTCATAGCACTATAGTCAACCGTAAGCGGCACCTGCAGGTAAGCACGGCCGGCAAATACTACCAGTGCTACGCGGTCGTTCTGCATCTTATCCATCATACGCATTACCAGTTGCTTGGCACGCGTAAGCCTGTCTGGCTGAATATCCTGCGCCAGCATACTTTTGCTTACATCCAATGCTACGATCACATCTACACCTTTGCGCTGTACATTTTCTGTTTTAGCGCCCATCTGCAAATTGGCCCAGCCGATAATGATAACTGCCAGTGCAATGGCAGCCAATATAAATTTGAGTGTGGTGCGGCCCGGTATCCAACCCAGCAACTGGGTATTGATGAGCCTTTCATCGCCCAGCTTCTTCAGCTTGCTGCGACGCCAATAGAGCATGGCTATAAATAAAACCACCAGCACCGGCAAAATGCCGAGCGCCAGTAAATGCGATATGTGTTGAAACCGTAGCATGAAGTATGTGCAAACGCAAATTTAATCGGCGTGTACTATTAATAAAGATATGCGTAGTGTTTTTAATTTTCTTTAACAGAGATTAGCGTTGTTTGTAATGTAAGCAGACGCGCCTATAAAATCCATAAAGTGAAAGGGACAAATAAATTAGCTTTGCATCCATGCAAGATTACCTGAAGGGACTTAATGAAAAACAAAAGGAAGCCGTAGAACACCTGGACGGCCCCCTGATGATAGTGGCCGGCGCCGGCAGTGGTAAAACAAAAGTACTGACTACCCGCATTGCCCACCTGATGCAGCATGGTGTGGATGCATTCAATATACTGGCGCTGACCTTTACCAACAAGGCAGCTGCAGAGATGAAAGAGCGTATTGAAAAGATACTGGGCAATTCGGAAGCACGCAATTTGTATATAGGAACCTTCCACTCTGTATTTGCACGAATACTGCGTGCAGAAGCCAACAAGCTGGGATACCCCAACAACTTTACCATATACGATAGTGATGATGCAAAGAGCGTAGTAAAGAGCATCGTATCGGACATGAACCTAGATGACAAGCACTACAAACCTGCGTATGTGTACAACCGTATATCAGCCGCGAAAAACGGCCTGATAGACCCGCGTGCTTACAAGCAAGATACCTTTATACAGCAGGAAGATGCCCGCAGCAACCGCCCGCTGCTGGGAGATATTTATGAAGCATACGCTATGCGTTGTTTCCGCAATGGGGCCATGGATTTTGACGACCTGCTATTTAAGATGTATGAACTGCTTGTACGCTTTCCTGAAGTACTGGCGAAATACCAGCATCGTTTTCACTACATATTGATAGATGAGTACCAGGATACCAATGTAGCACAGTACCAGATCATAAAAATGCTGGGTGCTGTGCACGAGAACATATGTGTGGTAGGTGATGATGCACAGAGTATCTACTCCTTCCGCGGGGCGACCGTGCAGAATATATTACAGTTTGAAGAAGATTATGATGATGTGAAGGTGGTGAAGCTGGAGCAGAACTATCGCAGCACACAATCGATACTGAATGTAGCCAACGAGGTAATATCGAACAATAAGAACCAGATAAAGAAAGAGCTGTGGACAGACAACACAGCAGGCGAGAAGATAACCTTGGTGCGTACGCAAACGGATAATGATGAGGGCAGGTTTGTGGCTGATGCCATTACCGAAATGAAGCTGCGCAACCACTATGCCAACAAGGATTTTGCTATACTATACCGTACCAATGCACAGAGCCGCTCTTTCGAGGAAAGCCTGAGGCGCATGAATATACCTTATAGGTTGTATGGTGGTGTATCGTTCTATCAACGTAAGGAGATAAAGGACTTCCTGGCTTATCTGCGCGTTATAGTAAACCCGCAGGATGAAGAGAACCTGAAGCGCATCATTAACTATCCTGCGCGTGGTATTGGCAAAACCAGTATCGAAAGGGTGATCATAGCTGCGAATACCCATAACACTACCTTTTGGGAAATGCTGCATCAACCCGCAGCTACGGGCCTGAAGGGTGCAGCAGCTTCCGCTATCGAAGAATTTGTAACCCGCATGAAAAGCTTCCAGGTGATGCTGGAAAAACAGAATGCCTACGATGTGGCTTTTGCAGTGGGTAAGCATACAGGACTGGTACAAGAGCTGTATAACGATAAATCGGTAGAAGGGCTGGCGCGTTATGAAAACGTGCAGGAGCTCTTGAACTCAATAAAAGAATTTACCGAAACACCGGATGAAGAAGGTGAACTGCGTGAGAAAACACTTGGAAGCTACCTGCAACAGATAACGCTGCTGACGGATGCGGATAATAGTAAAGACGAGAATTCGGATGTGGTGAAGCTGATGACGATACATGCGGCGAAAGGATTGGAATTCCCATGTGTGTTTTCAGTAGGGTTGGAAGAAAACCTTTTTCCCAGTGCTATGAGCCTATACGACCGTTCAGACCTGGAAGAAGAACGGAGGCTTTTCTATGTGGCCATCACCCGCGCTAAAGAGCGCCTATGGGTAACCTATGCCAACAGCCGTTACCGATTTGGTAACCTGGTGCAGAATGAACCCAGCCGCTTTATAGATGAAATACCTGAAAAATACCTCGACCGCACCTTTACCGGTATCAATAGCCGTGGTGCACAAGGTTCCGTAGGTGGTTTTGGCAAGTCGCTCAATCAGTCATTTGATAAAGTGCCATCGCTGAAAAAGCTGGCAGATAAGCTGCAGCAGGCACCACCTGCAGAGCATAAGCCAACAGCTGACTTTAAGGCCGATGACCCGATGGCGATGGAAGTGGGTATGGAAGTAGAACATCTGAAGTTTGGCTTCGGAAAGATAACATCTGTAGAGGGTGGCGCTAATAACCGCATAGCTACCGTACAGTTCCAGGGAGGGCACGGGCAGAAGAAGATAATGTTAAATTATGCTAAAATCAGGATCGTGAAATAAAAATAGATTCGTTGTTTTATGGAATCTGCATGTTCTTTGCACCATTACCATAAAACAGCGAATCTATGAATGTTAAGAAGATCCTCGTCGCGTTGATAGTTTTATATAGCAACGCATTATACGCACAAACACGCCAGAAGGTTGATATTACGCATGCTACCGTATTTCTTAGCGGTGCAGAACTATTGGGTAATGCTAAAGTAAACCTGCCATTGGGCGAAAGTGAAATACTATTTACCAATGTAGCGGGCAATGTGAACCAGCAAAGCCTGAATATAGGTGCCGATAACGGCGTGGTCATCCAGTCGGCCACATTCCAAAACAACTACCTGGAAGCACAAACACTATCGCCAAGGGCCAAGGCGTTGAAAGATAGCATAGAAAGAGTAGAGGCATCGCGCGCCGGTACCAACAATATGTTGTTGGTAGTGAACGAGCAGATAGACCTGATATCTAAAAACAAGCAAGTATCCGGTACGAATACAGGTTTATCTGTAGCAGAATTGCAAAAAATGCTGGACCTGGTGAAAAGCAGGCTGAACGGATTGCTGAATGAAAAAGATAAACTGGCAGCCAGCCTGAAAAAAACAGATGAAAGCCTGGCACTGCTGCGCATGCAGTTTGAAGAAGAGAAACGCAAAGACTTCCAGCCCGGCGGCCAGCTGCTGGTAAAATTCTATACACCACGTGCTACTGCTTCCAGCATCAGCATATCTTATGTAGTGCCCAATGCGGGTTGGTCACCCTCTTACGACCTGAGGGTAGAAAACCTGTCAGCGCCCGTAAAACTGTTTTACAAAGCGAATGTGTACCAGAACAGTGGTGTGAAATGGGATAATGTGAAAGTGAGCCTTTCTACGGGTAACCCTAATGAAGGCGCGCAGGCGCCTATATTGAATCCCTGGTACTTGTCTTTTTATGAACCAAGGCCTTATGGTGAAGGTTATCTAAACGAGGTGAATGTACGCGCATATAAAAAGCCGCTGGCAGCACCGCAAGCGGAAGCTGCGATGGATAAGTCAATGACAGCAGGTACTATGAATAATTATGTACAGGTAGATAATAGTGGTATTAACACCACGTTTGATATAGATCTGCCATATACGATACCAAGTGATGGACAATCACACATAATAGCCGTGAAAACATATGAGCTGCCGGCCACCTATCGCTACTACGCAGCGCCTAAGCTGGACCGCGATGCCTTCCTGCAGGCACAACTAACCAATTGGGAAGACCTGAACCTGATACCGGCTACTACCAATATCTTTTATGAAGGCAGCTACGTAGGCCAGGGATATATAGATGTGCGCAACGTAAAAGATACCATGACCATATCGCTGGGCAGGGATAAGAAAATAGTAGTGCGTCGTGAAAGGGATAAAGAGCTGCGCAGTGTGAAAACCATAGGCAGCAATGTGCGTGAAACATTTGTGTACACTATAACGGTACGCAACACCCGTAAAGAAGCAGTGGATGTAACCATCATGGATCAGCTGCCGGTGAGCAATGATAAAGACATAGTGATAGAAGATACCGATATAAATGGCGGCGAACTGGAAGCTGCAACCGGCGCGGTGAAATGGGTACTGAAATTGAAGCCTAATGAAACGAGGAAGATAAACATCGGCTTCACTGTGAAATACCCTAAGGGCAAAATACTAAACCTGTAACAGGCAGGCATATCATAGAAAAGGCCCCGTAATCTGCGGGGTCTTTCTTTTTATTTTTCCTGTTTTTCAAACCTTATTTCGCGGAGCAGGTAGCTATCTTCTTTTTGTTTCATAACAAGATAAATCTGGAAATTGCCATTAGAAGTTTGTAAAGTACCTACCGCATATTTGGAGCTTTCGCCCGAAGAGCCGGCCTGGCGAACGGTAAATTCTTTCACCTGGTTTTTGCTGAAGAAGTCTTTTAATACCATTTCAGCCTGCGCTTTACTGTAAATAGATTGATTATTACTGACCGTGATGGCAACTGTATTATCGAAATATTTAGCTATCGTAGTGACATTGCCACTGCGCAGGCTATTGGCCACATCTTCCAGCGCCTGTGCTTTTACGGCAAGCGTAGAGAACGTGAGTAATATGTATAGAAGTACGTTTTTGTAAAATTGTTTCATCGGCAACCGCTTCAAAGTCACTTATCAACATATTCACATCAAAAAACCTGCCAAAAAGCATGATTTTTTAACTTTTCGTTTAAAGATTGTGAAAATAACGATAAAATCTCATTTTTTAAATAATTATTTATAATATAAGTTAAGAGTTAATAATCATTTCATGCATCCAAAGGCATGCTATAATTTTGCAGGCATGTCGAAAAAAGCAATGCTTATAATAATGGACGGCTGGGGGCACGGACAAGTACCTGCTGCTGATGCCATTGCAAATGCACATACACCCTTCGTAAAATCGCTATATAATAAATACCCCAATACAGAATTAGTGACTTATGGCGAAGCTGTAGGATTGCCGGACGGACAAATGGGCAATTCTGAAGTGGGCCACCTGAACCTGGGTGCAGGCCGTATTGTGTACCAGGAACTGCAACGTATAAATGTGGCGGTGCGCGATGGCGAGCTGGCGACGAATGCCGTATTCCTGAATGCATTGGAAACAGCCCGGCTGCAAAATAAAACCCTGCACCTCATAGGCCTTGTGAGCGATGGTGGCGTGCATTCGCACACCAATCACCTGAAGGCTATGTGTACACTGGCAAATAAACAGGGTGTAGCACGTGTAGCCGTACATGCTTTTACCGATGGGCGTGATACCGACCCGAAAAGCGGGTATGACTATCTGAAAGACCTGCAAGACCACCTGGTGATAAGCAATGGATTTATAGCCACGGTATGCGGCAGATATTATGCCATGGACCGTGATAAGCGCTGGGAGCGGGTAAAAGTGGCCTATGATGCATTAGTGAATGGCGTGGGTAATCATACACAAGATGTTATAGCTGCTGTAAACCAATCGTACGAAGCGGATATTACCGACGAGTTTATAAAACCCATCATTGCCTGCAACCATGAAGGCACGCCACTGGCCACGATACAGGATGGTGACGTGGTGATCTGTTTCAACTTCAGGACCGACCGCTGCCGCGAAATAACAATAACACTGACACAGGAAGCATTTCCGGAGCAGCAGATGCACCCGCTGAACCTGCATTATGTAACTATGACAGAATATGACAAAACCTATAAGAACGTAGGGGTACTATTCCATAACGATAACCTGAACAATACACTGGGCGAAGTACTGGCCAATAATGGCAAGAAGCAGATACGCATAGCGGAAACTGAAAAATACCCGCACGTTACCTTCTTCTTTTCAGGCGGCAGGGAAGTGCCGTTTGAAGGGGAAAGCCGTATCATGGCTCCATCGCCCAAGGATGTACCAACCTACGACCTGAAGCCGGAGATGAGTGCTTATGATATAACCAATGCCATCATACCGGAGATACAAAAACAATCGGCAGATTTTATATGCCTGAACTTTGCGAATGCTGATATGGTAGGGCACACCGGTGTATGGGCTGCAGCCATAAAAGCAGCGGAAACAGTAGATAAATGTGTATCGCAGATAGTGCCTGCTGCATTGGAAAACGGTTATGCCGTGTTTCTGACTGCTGACCACGGTAATTCAGACTACCTGGTAAATGAAGATGGTTCCCCCAATACAGCACATACGACCAACCCTGTGCCGCTGTTTGTAATATCGAACGATTATCATGGAGGTGTACGTCCCGGTAAACTGGGCGATATAGCGCCTACCATGCTTCACTATATGGGTATAACGATACCGGTGGAAATGACAGGGAATATTTTAATTGATTAGCAAAAAAGAAGGAGCGATACAATCGCTCCTTCTTTTTTATGTCCTATAGCTTATCGCGCTATCCATGTTTCGGGGTTTTGCCGGGTTGTACCTTTCCATATCTGGAGGTTGATAACCGATTCCCCTTCATCGTTCATGCTTACTTTACCTATTTGTTGTTTGATGTTCACCTTGTCACCCGCCTTTACAGTCACACTTTCCAGCATAGAGTATAATGTGTAATAATTACCATGCGTTATCATAACATTCCAGTTGCGACCGGGGATATAAAACACCCTGGCGACCTCACCATCAAATATAGCGCGTGCAGTAGCACCGTGATTCGTACTGATATCTATACCATAGTTTTCCAGTTCTACCTTGGTAGCAATAGCGTGGTGATATTTACCAAAACCCTGTGACACAAAACCCTTCTCAACCGGCCATGGCAATCGGCCGCGGTTGCTTTCAAAGCTATTGGAAAGGGCATTGGCTTCGGGGGTTAAAGAGTAATTATAGTTTTTAGGGGTGGGTTTAGGCGCTGCGGGGCTAGTAGCAGCCGGTGTGGTTTTAGGAGCATTGTTGTTAGCCACTACATTCGATTTGCTATTAGTATTTGTACGGTTATTGCCCATATTAATGGGGCCTTCTGCCGGCCTGTTGGAGCCTACTGCAACTTTACTGGTAGTCTGCGCGGCTGCAGCTTTTGCGGCTTCTTCCTGTTTGCGGCGTTCTTCTTCGGCCCTGCGCTTAGCTTCTTCTTCCGCTTTCTTGCGTGCTATTTCTATCTCGCGGCGGATGATTTCCTGCACAGCACGGTCCAACTGCTTTGTAGCTTTTTTATCTTTTTCAATTTGTGCTATCAATTCTTTTTCCCTGCCTTTCAGTTCCCTGACTACCTGGTCTGTTTCATTTGTTTCCTTCTGTATCTCTAGCTTTTGCTTTTCTTCAGTGGTCAGCAGCATGTCTTTTTCAGACTTCTGTGCATTCAGCACATCTATCTTCTTTACAATAATGCCTTGGGTAATGCGTATCTGGTCGGCTTGTTGTTTGCGGTAATCGCGATACTTTTTAAGGTATTTTGCCCTGCGAAGCCCTTCATTAAAATTGCTGGCAGAAAAGATGAAGGCCAGCATATTATAAGAACTGCGGCTGCGGTAGGCATACCGTATTGACTGTGCATACCTTGCTTTTAATATCTCAAGATTTTGTTTTAACGTACTTACTTCCTGCGTGGATGTCTGGATGTTATTGTTAATCTGTCCTATTTCCTGGTTGATATTACCAATAAGGCGCTGGCGTTCTTTCAGCTTGCTTTGCAAGGCGCGCAGCTGGCCCATCGTAGCATTCTTGTCTTTCTTAGTAGCTTCCAGTTGTTGCTGGGTTTCTTTAATAGATTCCATAATACTCTGCCTGCGCTTTTCCAGTTCAGCCTTAGTAGGCTGTTGCTGTGCAAAAACCGGCATTGCCAGTAATATGGATATGATGAGTGCGGTTATACGCATTAAATGATATGCCTTAATTGATAAGCAACAAAAATAGCCAAATATCCCACCGTTATTACCCCTGTGTATAGTTTTAAGATGATTTTAAATATTTTGATATGTAAAATGATACCGCATGTTTTTTAATGCAGCACTATTATCTTTTCTTTGTTTCCAAATCAACACAGTATGTTATACTCGATGACCGGTTTTGGCCGTGCAGAAGCTACCATTAATGGCAGACAGGTAGTAGTAGAAATGAAATCGCTGAACGGTAAACAGTTTGACATAGTAACAAAGCTTCCCCCCGTCATACGCTCCTACGAGCTGGATATACGCAACCTACTAAACAGCATACTGATGCGTGGTACTATAGACCTTACCATAGCCATCAAGCAAGAAGGCGCTACCAAGCCCATGACAGTAAATACAGGGCTTGCTGTGTTTTACTACCAAAGCATGCAGCAGATAGCCAAAGAAATAGGTATACCTGAAGAAAACGTATTATCGACCCTGATGCGCATGCCGGAAGTAGTAGCGCCGGAACAAGATGTGATACCTGAAGATGAATGGCTGCAAATAAAGCAAGTGATAGAGCAGGCTGCACGTGGGCTGATGGAGCATCGCAAACATGAAGGCGAAGCGCTGCATAAAGATCTGCACAACCGTATCAACAGGATAGAAGAACTATTGCAAGAGATACTGCCGCTGGAAGGGCAACGTACTGAAAAGATACGCACGCGCATCATGCAATCGCTGCAGGATATGGTAGGTGCGGACAATGTGGACCCGAACCGCTTTGAGCAGGAAATGATATACTATATAGAGCGTATAGATTTTTCGGAAGAAAAAATAAGGCTGAAACAGCACTGCCAGTATTTTCATACCACAGTGGAAAAACAAGGCATCAGCAAAGGAAAGGTGCTGGGCTTTATACTGCAGGAAGTAGGCCGTGAGATAAATACACTGGGTTCCAAGGCGAATCATGCCGAGATACAGCAATTGGTCATCAATATGAAAGATGAACTGGAAAAGGCGAAAGAGCAAGTGCTGAATATCTTGTAACCATAAGTTTATCTTTGCAACATCTATCAAGCTGTCTATACATGTTTCGTACTATCTGGGGTATTGTGTTTTTTTGCGTTGCATCAGGAATGGCCGGTTGCCTGCCATCGCCTTATTACCAAAAGGAGCATACGATACCTAAAAACGCATGGGATAATACCTACCGTCCTTCTTTCAAATTTGATGTAACGGATACGAACGCACGCTACAACCTGTTTTTTCTTATAAGGCATACGGAAGCATATCCTTATTCTAATATATGGGTATGGATATATACCAAGGCGCCGGGCGATAGCGTATTTCAAAAAGCACGTATAGAAATACCCCTTGCAGAACCTGGCGGTAAATGGATGGGGCGCGGCATGGGTGCCATATGGGAACAACGGATGCCTATATCGAACGACGGCGATACGGTAATGCTGCGCAAAAAAGGAACATGGGAAATAAGGCTGGAGCAGAATATGCGGGTTAATCCATTACCCGAAATAATGCAGGTAGGCTTGCGGATAGAGAAAAAACCTATAGCCGACAACAGATAATACGAGGACCTATGCGCTTTTCTACTACTATACAAATATTGCTGCTGGCATATATAGTAGCAGCATATGTTTTCTGGGGTTTCAGCCTGCAAAAGCAATCCGTCCAAATATCCGAACAAGAGCTCATTACCCTTCATTCGCAGGTAGATAGCAATGCACAGCCATTGATGTTTGCATCGCGCCTGCATGAAATTGAGGATAAGAAGAACAGGCGTACCAAGCAATATATTGGTGAGGGCTCAACTTTTCTTATTGTGATATTTATAGGTGCTGCAGTGGTATATTCCTCTTTTCGCAGAAGCATCCGGCTGTCGCGCCAGCAAAACAACTTCATGCTATCAGTAACACATGAATTGAAATCGCCCATAGCAGCTATGAAGCTGAATCTGCAAACATTGGAACGTCACCAGCTGGATTTAGACAAACGAAACATGCTGATAGACAGGTGTGTGAAGGAGGCCAATCGGCTGAATGACCTGTGCAATAATATGCTGCTGGCATCGCAAATAGAAGGCAAGCAGTATGTGCCGGCTAAAGAAGCATTGAATCTTGCAGAGATTGTGGAAGAAAGTATACATGAATACGAAGGGCGTTACCCCAACCGTTTTGAAATAGAGGAAATGGTTGATACTGAAATAGTTGGCGACAAGTTGTTGCTGCAAATGGCATTGAGCAACCTGGTAGAAAATGCCTTAAAATATACCCCTGCTACCAAACCTGTACGTATATCTGTAAAAAAGAAAAACAATTGCGCTATACTGCAGGTTGCAGATGAAGGGGAAGGGATACCTGATGGTGAGAAAAACAAGATTTTCAATAAGTTTTACCGGATAGGAAATGAAGAAACCCGTAAAACAAAAGGAACGGGATTGGGCTTATACCTCACGTCTAAAATTGCCAGGCAGCATAAAGGGAAAATAACTGTGAAGGATAATGACCCTGTAGGTAGTTTATTCGAAATCACCATCCCCCTCACTAAGGGCTAGTATTTTGGCCTTATTCCATTTAAAGGTTTTGCGATGATGCATGCACATGCCATGTGTTTTTAATTGTTCCACATGGTGGCGTGTGCCGTAACCTTTATTTTCATTCCAACCATAATGAGGATATTCTTCATGAATACGTTTCATGTAGGCATCGCGGTGGGTTTTGGCCAGTATGCTGGCAGCTGCAATAGAGGCATAGATACCATCGCCACCTATTACACAATGATGTGCGATACCAAAATATGGCGTAAAGCGATTGCCATCTATCAGTAATAGTTCCGGGCGCGTTTGCAGCTGGTCTACAGCCATATGCATAGCTTTGAAAGAGGCCTTGAGGATGTTGATGCGGTCTATCTCTTCCTGGTCTACCATGGCTACGGCCCATGCTACGGCTTTTTTTTCTATAAGCGGGCGAAGCTCTTCGCGGGCAACTGCTGTAAGTTGCTTGCTATCATTCAGCAAAGGGTGTGAGAAACGTGCAGGTAATATTACAGCAGCAGCGAATACAGGGCCTGCAAGGCAACCCCTGCCGGCTTCATCGCATCCTGCTTCTATTATACCTTTCTGAAACCTGGGTTTTAGCACGTTTGGCTTTTACCTGCAAAATAATAGAAATAGCCGGGGATATACATAAAAAAATAAGAGCCCTATAAAGGGCCCTTCTGTATAAGGGATAAGAGAGAGAACGTAATTATTGCTGCATAACAGCTACGGTATTATACTCAAGCCGGTTTACGGAAAACCTCACAACAAGGCTGTTGAGTCATTGTTGATGCAAAGATTGCCGCACTGCACATACTTACCAAATTTGAAACGCCTGTTAACCTCTGCTTTGCAATCGGTTAACAAGCGCTTAACAAATAAAATGAAAAGTGATTGAGAATCAAGTACCATTATTCACCTGAAAGTAGTACCTGCCAGGCTTTTTCCACATCTCCGGCATCTAATAATTCTTTTGCATACATGTGTAAGGCTGCTATACGGCCGGCATCATTATTTTCATATTCCCGAACAATGGTATATAACCTGTCGTCCTGCAACATTTCGCCTACAACGGGAACGCTGGCAGTATTGCCCAGCATGCCCAGATTGTTACCTGTAAGTATAGAGCTATTGCGGATGCTATCTGGTAGTGCATCTACGCCTATACCCAATTGGACGTTAGGTTTATGCACTTCGAAAACGGCACTACCTGATGCGCGGCAGTAATAATCGCCACCCATGCGGGCCACCAGGTCTATTTTATGTGGGTCTATCTTTCCATCGTCTGTCAACACATTATCGTCTATATGCATGCATAAGACTTCGCAAATAACCAGGTTGCCTGCGCCACCTTCGTGCCCGGTTTCTATTACCTGGGTTACCTTACACTCCAGCTGAACAGGAGATTCTTTTACCCGAAAAGGCTTTACCAGATCGGAAGCAATGGAAGTAAACCCGCTCTTTACAAATTCATCCACCCCCTTGCCATACTCGCAGCTTGCCAGGTTGGTTTGCTGCACCATATGGTAGCTCACCACATTTATAACCACCTCTTTAGTTTCATAAATATTTTCGAGTGTGTGCTTTATAGTATTATCGCGTACCCTGCGGGCAGGGGAAAATATCAATATGGGCGGCTTGCTGCCAAATACATTAAAAAAGCTGAAAGGAGACAGGTTGGGAACACCGTCTTTATCTACTGTACTGGCAAAGCATATGGGTCTTGGGGCTACAGCACCCAGCAGTAAAGCATGCAGGTTGCCAGTTTTTATTTCTCCGGGAATTATTTTCATACAGGTTGCAAAATAACGTAGTTCTGCACATTTCAGCCCCTAATCTTTTGCGGCGAGACATAAAAAAAGCGGCGAGTTTGAAAACACGCCGCAATTGCCGTTTACCTATGTTTACTCCTATGCTCTTAACTTTCATTAAGAAGCTGATGTAAAAATAGAATGATATTTAGAGCAGTCGAAATGATAGCAGATGAAACGGGAAGAATAATAGATGAAGGGAAAAAATGTAATTTGTTACCTCTTTCACCCATCATTTGAAGGAGAATGGTATGGAAACCCCCGATTTATCCCACTGAATCAATAAGTTATTTTTTTTGACCCTGTATATCAGCTTTTCCTGCTGCGTAGCCAGCGTGTCTACAGGGACAGTAATTTCAACGACATTTTTTGATATGTGTTTTTCGTATTCATAAGCACCCCATTGCCCTAATTGGCTATTGAGGATGATGATCCATTCTTTTTCATTGGGTATGATGAACAGGCTGTACGTACCGGTATCCACTGCTTTGCCGCCAAAGGTTGCTTTTTTGCGAAAGGTTATTTCAGTAGCTTCATTGGCACCTGCACGCCATACATTGCCATAAGGTACCAGCTCGCCAAATATCACGCGGTTTCTTTTTGAAGGCTGGCCATATGAAATGTCCATGTACCTGGTCTTTACATATGCACGCGGGCTGAGGATGGGTTTTTGTTGCTCTTGCGCCAATAAATGAAAAGATGTACAAAGAATCATCAGCGCTAAAAAGACGTGCTTCATTTCAGATATGATTTTACTGAAAATTAGGCATAAAATAAAAAAGGCACTGCTACTGCAATGCCCAATTTTATGTGAAAGTTTTTAAAGAAGAGCCTTAATCTGCCAATTCGTACTTGCGCATATAAAGCTCCAATCCAGGTTTGTCAACAGTAATATAAGAGGTACGTTCGCCAAACAAGTTGATGATCTGGTCATCATTCATGCGTTGGGATAACGTAGCCCTGACAATATAGATACCCGGTTTAACGCCCGATGCGATAAAGATAGAACCATCGTGCGATTTGCGCGCAGGGATGATATCCCTGCCGTTTACATTATGCAGCGTTACAATTGCTTTATTGAAACCTTTGCGTAGCAACTGATCTTTTTCATCATCAAACATCGTGGAGCCGTCGAGCTTTATTTCTACTTCTACATCTATCAGGCCATCTTCCGATGGTTTAGGTTTCAGTTTGCCATTTATATTAAGGTTGCCGGTGCTATCTACTGCTAAAGCCTCTTCTTCATGCTTTTCATCTGTATGACGGCCTGTAGGTACTTCAACAGGCATGATAGGTACAACGGGCATTTGTTGTGGCATAGCCATTGCAGGCGTCATTGCTGTTGCTATATAAGTGCCGTCACTACCGGGCAGTACCAGGTGCTTCAGGTTGTTCAGGAAATTCATAAACCTACCTGAATAAAGACCTGCGATGAAGCCAAATACCAGTACTCCCTGGCCAAGGTTCGCATTAAGCGTGGTGTTCTCTTTAAAGTAGTTGTATGTTAATACTAATATAAGCGTGATGAATGGCGCATAGAATATTTTAGCTACCTGGTATAAAATGTCCTTATTCTCATAACCCGGCTGTTGTGCATGCCTGAATGAAAGGCCCACCGAAAATATTAGGCTGCACAGTACACCGGCTACTACCCAAAAGATGATCTCTGCATATAGCATAGGGCCTGATAACCAAAAGTAGGACCGGACCTTCAGTTTGTAATCAGCCAGAAACACCCCCATTTCCTGCGGGCTATAAGTGCTGATATATTGCCTGATAGATTGAAGCTGGGCGGGCGCAATACTATTATCGTATTCACTTACTATATAAGCCAACGCTTTATCCGTACGACAGTTGATATCGCAGCCGGTGGTTTGTATAGAAGGTGCTCCTTCGTTAACCTCTACGGGGATAGTCATCGAGGCATCTGTATCTATCAGTGTTGCCGGTTGTATCGTACGCTGTACAGGAGGAGCTGCCACGCTCTCGGTGGTCAGTATCCTGTTTATCTGCCGTACTTCTGCAGTGGTAAAGTGGGTGTACTCATAGCCCGGTATACCGCTCTGCGCGTGAGAAATGATATAGATACCGAACCATGCCAGCAGTACCATAATAAGCAAAGAGAACCATCTGCCTACTGTCCAGTATTCATTTTGTATATCGTAGCCGCCCTTTTCGGCAACATTAGCGTTCATTTACCATTGTTTAAGAGATTATCAGTTCAATTTTTCCTGATGTTCTCTTATACACTCTATATATATGCCGAAAAGTTATTAAAAATCCGGTAGCTCCGAAAGCAATGCTTTATCGGAATGTGTTACAAAATTAATGTTTAATAGCCAGACACACCATCTTCCGCATTTGATAACGAACGCTTAACTACCGAAGGAAGACATGGAATGATAAATGTTCATAACATGTGCATTTCATCCTGGAGTAACATATACATAAGATTTCTGTAACATTTATATGGGTAACTTTAATACAACTAAAAAAATAGCTATGATTTGGCGTACGTTTAGTGGAGAACCTTTGAAATTACCTGTCAAAAACGCTGTGGAAAACACCATAGTCCGCGAAACACAGGCCGGCTATCACCTGAAAGTGTGCATCGGCACCGATTCGCAGGTGCGGGGGCAGGAAACGGAATTTGCTACAGTTATTGTTTTTCTGCGCGAAAAGCATGGGGGCTTTATGTTTATCTGCAACGACAAAACGCGACAGAAGTACAGCATTAAAGAACGGATGCTAGTAGAAGTGGCAAAAAGCATAGAAATAGCCTACGAACTGTGCGACCTGTTTAACAAGTATGATGTGGATATGGAAGTACATGCAGACATCAATACCAATCCGCAGTTTAAAAGCAATGAAGCACTACGTGAGGCCATGGGCTATATCTTAGGTATGGGCTTTGCTTTCAAAGCCAAACCAGAGGCTTTTGCCAGCAGCAGCTGCGCCAACAAAATTGTGAACTGATAGTTTCACAAACCTTCCTGTTTTTATAGGACGACGGCATCGTCCCGGCGTACTTTCTGCACTATTTTAACCACGGGTTTATAATAAACCGGTGATAGCCGTTACAATCCCTTAATCTCGCGCTTTATCGCCTTGTCCCTGCCCTTTAATAAGTAAAAATCGTTACATTTACTATACCTGTTTAGGTATTAATTGTTAAAACATGGGAAAGGTTTTATCCGCTTTATTTATATTTTTTTTAATACCACAGATAGTACTTGCTGATGCCGGTGGAGTAACTATTGAATTTATTGAGAACAGGGGACAATGGGAGGCGCCGTTTTTATATAAAGCTACAACCGTCAACAGTGATATAT
>CAMLKS010000009.1 GCA_946480675.1 uncultured Bacteroidota bacterium | reverse complement strand
ACACTCTATCCTAATCCTGCCACTACGCACACTTACATTCGCACCGGCAGCGTTAAAGAGCAAACCCTTTCGGCAGTTATTACGGACATGGCAGGACGCAAGGTGTATGGCAAGCTGCTGGGCACCTACCCTGCCGGCACACACGATATAGAAATACCGTTGCAACACGTAGCTGCAGGCATGTATATCCTTTCAGTATATGAAAAGGATAAAGGCAAGGTATTTACTGCTAAACTGGTAAAACTGTAAATAGATTTTTGCTACTTTCATAGCTGCAACCACTTGCTATGAACAACCAGGCAAAAGACATAGATGAATACATAGCCGCCTTTCCGCCACAGGTGCAGGAAAAGCTGCAAGCCATGCGCAGCACCATACAGGCTGCAGCACCCGGCGCTACCGAAGCCATAAAATATGCCATCCCTACTTTTGTGCTGCATGGCAACCTGGTGCATTTTGCGGCATTCAAAAATCACATCGGCTTTTATGCCACTCCTACCGGGCACAGCGCATTCGAAAAGGAGCTATCTAAATACCAACAGGGCAAAGGCTCTGTACAATTCCCTATGGATGCACCACTGCCTTTATCACTCGTTACCCGCATTGTAAAATACCGTGTGAAAGAAAATACCGAACGCACCACAGCTAAAACCGGCAACAAAAAGAAATAACGGTCAACGCTATTGCATGCAGCACTATACATGTTGCACAAGGCTTGCCCGTACTATTGAAATAGCGTAACAGGCACACTGCGTTGTTCTTTGTATTTATACCTGCAATACATTGAACGCTAAAGCTTTGCAGTTTTCATTATCTGCGCTTTATTTTTTTATGTAACATCGCATAGTGATATACTAAACCGTCGCTAACGGTAGTTATAGTAGCACTTCGCCACGCATGAAACCGTTACTCATTACTTTATATATCTGTTACTGCCTGCTGCCGCCGGCAATAGCACAGGTGCTGCCGGCCCCACGCCTGCTGGCCGATTTTTGTCCCGGTGAACAGCAGCCGGGACAGCTATGTGGTGGTGCTCCCTATTTTATGCAGCAATACAAAGGTAGGCTCATGCTGAGCGGCTACAACGGCCAGCGTGGCAACCTGCATGGCTACGATGGACTGACGGAGATGTATGCATATCCCTACCCCAAAGTATGGCTGTCACAGCCTTCTTATGCAGTTATCGATTCTGTATTTTATTTTACCAATTACTTCAACGGCCCCTCCACACAGGAAAAGGAAATATATGCCTGGGATGGCAGCAATACACCGGGGCGCATCACCTACATACACCCCGATGGCCATAGCGACCCTTCGGAACTAACGGTGCTGAATGGCGTATTGTATTTCACGGCTACAGATACTTCGGGCTATGGCCTTTACGAGTTCAATCCTGAAACGGGCGCTACCATCCGGCTCAACAACCTGCATGCCATAGGCACTACCGCCTACAATGGCAGCCTGCATTTTTCAGCACGCGGTGCTTCGGGTGTAGAGCTGTATGCCTACCATCCGCTTACAGGCACCGGCACACTCATTGCCGACCTTAACCCCGGCCCCGGCGATAGCTATCCGCAGTCGTTCCTTATTGCCAATGGCAGGCTTTATTTTATGGCTACCAGTGCCGCCTATGGCCGTGAAATATACATGTACGATGGCACTACGCAGCCCGTGCGCCTTACAGATATAGCACGCGGCCCCGGCAATGGTATCGGCTCTGCCAATGGTGCCGATATGACCTATTACAACAACAAACTGTACTTCACCGGCAGCATGACAGGCAGCGAGCCTTACGACTTGTGGAGTTACGATATTGTAACCAATACACCCGCACGCGCAGCCGGGCTTTATACGGCCAACATTACAGAGGCACGCAGCTTTACGGTGTATAACGGCAAGGTATTCTTCCCCGGCTACAACAGGCTGCAAAACCTCCACCACCTTTATACCTACGATATATATACCGGCATGGTGCAGCAGGTTCCCGACCCTGCCTTTAGCCGCGGTTTCAATGCCTACCTGCAATATGTATATAAAGATGCCCTCTACCTTTCGGGCCAAACCAGCAATTATGGCTGGGAACTATATCGTTACGACGATGCCCCGCCTGCCGATACCACGCGTACCATCATTTACCCAAACCCTGCTACCACGCAGGCTACCATCAAAACCACGCTGGGTGGCCCACGTACTATCACCATCACCATCAGCGATGTATCGGGCCGCATCGTAATGCGCAACCTGGCAGGCACCTTCCCTTCCGGCGACCTGGAAATTCCCATACCGCTCACACAGTTTGCGGCAGGCGTTTATTTTGTTACCCTCTACGATAATATCATCGGCGCCTTATGGCACGATAAACTGGTAAAACTGTAGTCATACAGCAGGCATTTTATTATATTTAACCTACCAATGCCTGCCCTTATGAAAAGACTACTGTCATCCATACTTATTTGTTGTGTTCATACACTGTATGCACAGGATAGCTATCTTGAACTATTAACCAGTCCCTGCAATGATTATTGCACTAATGCCGCTGTTATTATGGGCATACTCGATAACAAGCTTGTTGTTAATGTTTACGATGGCACTAATAGCAGCATGTACACCTATGACGGAAATGGAAGTTTGCTCAGCGTAGGTGGCGTTTCCACCATGCGGCCAGTAGAACATGTAACAACCAATAGAGACCGTTATGTGGGTTTCGCAATAAACGATAAAATGTATTTCACAGGGCGCACTGACAGTAACCAAATATATGTTTGGGATGGTATGCTGCTGGAAAAGGCCCCTATACAAAATCAACGTTATACAGGCTCATTCATCACTGCAAATAACAAGCTCTATCATACGTTCCCGATTGACAATGATTCTGAATACAAGACATATGAATACGATCCGGCCACCGGCATCAACCGCTTGTTCTGTGATAGCGCGCTTATAAATGGCTTGTACTTTAAAGGGAAATTTATTTATGCCACCAGGGACAGTATGCATGGGGGCGAATTTCATTTTTATGAACCGGCTACCAACACATATGGCTTACTGGCCGATATATTTCCCGGTAAGGAGGATAGTTACCCGGGCATTGCAATGATCGCAGAAGATAAAATGTTTTTCACAGCTTTCTCCGATACTAACACGAAAAACCTTTTTATGTATGATGGCGTGCAGGAGCCTGTACAGCTTACCAATTTTACACGATATATAAACTCCACCAATACACATGGCGGTATAACGGATGTGGTATATGATAATAATGGCAACCTCTATTTGCATGTCAACAACAGCCCGCCACATGGCAATATGCTGTATAAGTTTGATATAAAGAAAACAGAAGTAACATACGTCGATACTATTAACTACGCATGGAGTAGCATGTGCATTTATAACAATAGTATTTTTTATACCGGCAACAGCAATGGTCCCACGCCTTTTACACAACATCTTTTTAAATACAACCTAACCACACATCAGCGCACACAAATACAGGATCCTGACACGGCATATACATTTTATGCAGGCCAAATGAAAGTGCTTGACGGTGCGCTTTTTATCACCGGCTCTTCGTTCCGATATATGGGCACGCAGCTTTATCGCTACTATGAAGAACCACCCTATACCCTCGATGCCACCATTTACCCCAATCCTGCTACTGCCGAAGCTTATGTGAAGCTGGGCACCGATACCACGCAGGCATTTGTGCTTACCATGTACGATGCTATGGGCAGGGAAATAATGTGGCGCAACCTGGGCACTTTCAAAAAAGGGGGAACATACCATTACCCTGCCGCTGCAACAGCTGGCTGCAGGTATCTACATCTGCACCCTTCGCGGCAGCAACAGGGGCATTGTACTGCGCCAAAAACTGGTAAAACTTTAACTGCCGGATAATCTGCCATATCCGTTCGTCACACCAGTGTCAACGCACTATTAAACCTGCATTAGAACCAACGGGTAATACATGTCAGGTATGTTTTTTGCGATAGCTTTGCTATTACCTTTTATACCGGATATGCCTATGATGCGTACACTTTACTTATCTATACTCTTATTTTCTTTTCATACCGCTCATGCGCAGTACGATACCCTGCGTATGCTGCAGGACTATTGCCCCGGCACCTGCGATGGCAATCCTATGCCCATGGGCTTGCTGAATGGCAACCTCATCATCAGCGCGCAAGACGAAACCAAGAAATACCTTTATACCTACAATGCCGATGGCCTGCTGCAAAGCTTTCCAAACGATAGCATCCCACCGCTGGCTGTGCTTTCCCCTGTCAACCCCCATAGGTTCACTGCAGTGGCTGCTGCCCCGGGCTATGCCCTGTATTTCTGCAGCACTTTCGATGGCCGCTCCGATTCTATACGCCTTTTTAGCTGGGATGGCCTTCATAAACCCGTTAAGATATTACCGGTTAGCGACACCCCTCACTCTATAGGCGCCCCCATCTGGTGGAATGATAAGCTGTATTTCAGCGCTTACAACATTCGCAACCATAAATATTCTACCCACATTTACGACCCCAAAACAAAAAACGTAACCAAAGTGGGCGATGCAGGCTAT
Organism: uncultured Bacteroidota bacterium; assembly: GCA_946480675.1. The sequence continues at coordinate 13,358 of CAMLKS010000009.1, read as the reverse complement.
ACCTATGGCGTGGTGTACAAAGACAAATTCTATTATAAACACTTCGGCAGCAATACCGGGCAGGAACTATTCGTTTTCGACCCTAAAACGGGCATTACAGGCATCGTAGCCGATATAGGCCCCGGACAGGAAAGCGGCGACCCGGAGCATTTTATGGTGGTGGAGGATAAGCTTTATTTCCTGGCCACGCACCCCGATTATGGCCGCGGCCTGTATATGTACGATGGCGTAAACGCGCCGAAATGTGTTTCCTACCACAGCAATAAAGGCCGTGCTTATACCATCACCCCGCATAATGGCAGGCTGTATATGTATTACCAGGTACCGCCCAACAAAGTTGCCCATACCTCTTACGATATCGTCACAAATACCACCCGTACAGAAGATACGCTGGACAAATATGCCGGCAACATCTTTATGGCCAGCTATCATGGCAAGCTTATATTCAATGGTTACAAAATAATACCCGGCAATGCCTATCACGTAGTGTACAGCTATGATACAGAAAATCAAACGATACGCGAATTGCCTACCGATCAGCAATACACCTTCCACTATATCTACGGCTTCGATGTGTATAACGATGTGCTGTATATCAACGGCTCTACGGCCGAGCATGGCTATGAAATGTTTACCTACCGCGAACGCCAACCTGCAAAGGAATCATACATACTATACCCCAACCCTACGCTCGATAATGTATACATTAAAGCCACTACGGAAATAAAGCAGAATTTCGACCTTTCCATATACGATGCTGCAGGCCGCCAGATACTATGGCGCAGGTTAGGCGCGTTTGATAAGGGTGAGCATAACATTCATATACCCCTATCGCACCTGGCCGCCGGTGTATATATCATTACACTGCGAAATCACCGCGGTGTACTGCTGCGCGAAAAACTGGTGAAATTGTAACAAACCAAACCATTATGAAATATATCTGTACCATACTGTTATCGCTGTTGTCAGGCATTTCCTTTGCCCAGCATGGGGTAACGGAGCTGGCGGCAGATATTTGCCCCGGCCCTATGTGCAGCGGCTACCCCTATGCATTCACTACCTACAAGGGCGATTTGCTTTTTAGTGCCAGTACCGATTCAGGCACGGCATTTTATAAGTATAATACCGTCCGGGGGCTGCAGGGGCCTTTTGTGTATAGCAGCTTCCCTTATCATGTTTACAGCAGTATCGCCCTGAATGATACCGTCTATTTCTTAGGTATGACGTATGGGCCAAACTCGGTTATGGGCCTGATGAAGTGGGACGGGCAATCGGCACCGCAACTGATACAGCAGCTATCCTTATGGGCTGTGTTTGGTTACATACGGCAAATAACCACACTGAATAACAAACTCTATTTTGTAGGTGGTGTAGATAGCAGCCGCTATACCGTATCGGAATACGACCCCGCCACGGGTTCGCTCAAAGCCATTGCCAAATCTATTTCCTCCATCAATGCCCTGGCTATTTTCAAAAACAAGATATTGTATGCACATTATACAGACTCGAATAGCTATTGCCTGTTCAGCTACGATCCCCAGACAGGCCGTACAGAACGCCTGCTGAAAGACCGCAGTTATATATCCAGTTATATGGAAGATAGCTTCCTGGAAATAGATGGTGTATTATATTTCATGGCGGCAACAGTTACCCCCACATATGAATTATGCCGGTATGATGGCAATAGCGCGCCTGTTGTTGTCAGCCGTATGAACAATGCTGCATCCGTATTTTATGCCCATAGCCTGGCATATGCTGCAGGTGGCATATACCACCAGGTATTCGACCCGAATATCGGGCATCAGCTGTGGCGCTATAATATTGCCACAGGCACCAATACCCTGGTACGCACCATAGAAAATACCAAGAGGCTGTTTGCATACAATCTTTTCACCTACCGCGATAAAATATTCATGAACATATACGCTAGCGATACCAGCGAGCGAAACCGCGTATATATATACAACCCGCAAACAGATAGCTCCTCGCTAATGCCATTACCTGCCGGCATATCTCCCTACTTCATCTATCAATATCGGTACCTGTATGATGATGCCGCATACATGTGCGCCGAAACCGCCGACTACGGGTTGGAGTTATTTCGCTATACCGAGGCACCCGAGGTGCAGGCGAAAGCTACCCTGTACCCCAACCCTACTACTGGCAATGCGTTTATTAAAATACATTCTGATACACTGCAGGCACTGGCCATATCTATACACGATGCAGTGGGCCACGAACTGCTGTACCAAAACATCGGCGACTTTCACAAAGGCGAACATAATATAGAAGTCCCGACGGCGCACCTCGCAGCAGGCGTGTACATCATTACCCTGCGCAATTACCGCAAAGTATTAATGCGCGAAAAACTGGTGAAATTGTGATTTGTTATCCGCTTGTTAACGGAATACAAATGATGCGTTAACACCCCCTCTTTGTTTGTATAGAGCAGCGGCGCGTTGCATCTTTGCACTATCAAACTAAAGACAAACAAACATGAACGCAAAACAAATCATCGCAACCACCCTGTTACTATTAGGCGCTACCGCTACTTATGCACAAAATGCCAGCAGCAGCGCTACGCAAACAGCCAAACTATCCCTTACCGATGCCATCGAAATCACTTTTGTAAGCACAGGCACCCGTACGGGCAATGATGTTAACCTTACTTTCTCTACCGTTAACGATTATGCAAATGGTGTAGAAAGCGGGGCACAGCAATTACGTGTACGCTCTAACAGGAAATGTGATATTTCTATGGAAGCTTCTTCCGACTATTTTACTTATACCGGTAGCGCTACCCCCACACCACGCATGGAAGTAAAAGATGTATTGGACCTGATGATTTCAGAAAACAATACCGGTGGGCAAATCAATGGCGGTTATCACCAATACAAGCACGTAGATGGCAATCGCGATACCCGCATCCTCAACGATTGCGATCGTGGCGATAAAACTTTCAGCGTTAAGTATAAAGCCGCTCCGGGTTTTGAATTCCCTGCAGGCACTTATACCGTAAACATGCTGTACACCGCTACGCACGACTAATAATTCTTAGGAATTAAAATACTATAAAACAGTTTATTATTGTATATTTGCAATAGTAAACTGTTTTATTTTTTTTAAGAATTATCACCATGCCCTACACCACCGTTTACCATCGCCTGATGGATGCAAAGGCCCGTTTTGTACTCAGCTATGGCGGCACCGCCAGCGGCAAAAGCTACAGCGCCGCACAGAAAGAAGTAGCCATCGCCAACGAGCGCACCGTTAAAACCCTTGTGATACGTAAAGTAGGCAATACCCTGCGCGATAGCGTGATACCCGGCTTCCGTGCACGCATACAGGAAATGGACCTGCAGGACAAATTCAAAGAAAACAAGAGCGACCGCACCATGACGCACGAAAATGGGTCGCAGATCGTATTTCGCGGACTGGACGACCCCGATAAGCTAAAAAGCTTTGAAGGACTGGAACGCATATTGGTAGAAGAAGCTGCCGAACTGGAGTTTGAAGATTTCCTGGAGCTGAACCGCCGCGCACGTGGCCGCGAAAACATACAGATAACCCTTTGCTTCAACCCCATGCACGAGGAGCACTGGCTGAAAAAACACTTCTTCGACCAGCCAATGCTGGAATGTGCCTATATCAAAAGCACCTATCACGATAACCCCTTTCTTACCCAGGCCGACCGCGACCAGATAGAACAGTTGAAGCTCTATAACATGAACCAGTACCGCATCTATGCATTGGGTGAATGGGGATTGCGGGAAAACAACGCGCCCTGGCTCTTTGCTTTCAATCGCGATAAGCACCTGAAACCCGCATTACCCTTCTTGCGCGATTACCCCGTATACCTGTCGTTCGATTTCAACCGCGACCCGCTCACCTGCCTGGTAGCACAAATGAGCCCGCACAAAGGCAAGCGCGATAGCTTCATACACTTCATTAAGGAATTTGCTGTAAAAGGACAGTTATCAGAATTATGCGCGCAGATAAAGGCAACATACGGCAGCAGCATACTGCATGTAACGGGCGATGCCTCGGGCAGCCATGGCAATGTAGGTTTCGATGGCCGCAATAGCAGCTATTATCACATGATACGTGCCTTCCTCAACCTGAGCGAAAAACAAATGCAGCTCAATACCCGCAACCTGCATCATAACGATAGCCGTGCACTGATAAATACATTGCTGCACCAATACCCTAACATCTACATATCGCAGGAAGGCTGCCCGCTGCTGATAAACGATTGCACCATTGCCACGGTAGATGAAGACAGCAGCACGCCCGGGTTGTTAAAGAAAGACCGAGGCATATACAAGATGGATATTTTCGATTGCTTCCGCTATTTCTTCCAGGCATGGTTTAAAGACTATGCAGACAAAGTAAGCATCGGCAAGGCCGCATAACCCATGTGTATTAGTAGCAGGAATATGGATTAGTATGGCAGCTTGTGCTTACTCCTGTCGAAGGCACCATAGCACTCCACATGCAGCACATCGCCTATCGGCAATATCATAAATGTGTGCGTGTTTCGCAGCGACTGGTGTTCGGCTTCATACTCTATCACATTCACCCCGCTGAATACTTTTACCCAGCCTATGTGCTTGTCTTTATCACCGCCCAGGTATAGTTTGAATTTGTTTGGTTTAGGAACGATCTCTTCCATTATCATTTCTTCCTGCATCACTGTAGTCAAGTTTATTCGTTTGAGAAAAAGGGATATAAACAAATATACAGCACGGATATATTGCACTATCAGCGGGCCATCATATTATTTGTAACCATGCATAAAGTACGAAGAAATAGGCTATTTATTCATGTGTTTTTATCGGCAGCATATAGAAATGATTATGAACACGCAAGCCATTAAAAATAAAACACAGGCATACCCAATTGATAACAAGCTGCCAACCCTGGTAAAAAGCACACCATCGCCCCGTCTCCCGGACAAACAAACAAACGGGGAGCGGGGCGATGATGTGTAAAGCATATGCTTAAGCGCCACATGGCTGCGTATAAACGATTCAGAACGATTTTTTCATTGCTGTTTGTTTGATGCTACAAATATGCTATCGATATGACGCTGAAACCAAATTAACCTCGCTGCTTAACATCTGATTAGCAAAGCAATACAGGCTTGTTCACCTTTCACGCAGCACGAAAAGGTGCGGGCGTTGCAATATCAGTGTATCATAATCATCATACAGCTTTTCTACAAAACCATCAATATCGGCCGGGCGCAGCTCAAATGCCAGCCAGCACCACGGGTCGCGGCAAAAGCGGTTCTCAAAGTCGGTACGCTTCACGGGGCTAAAAAAGGCAGGGTCTGTGCTGTAATTGAATTCGGTAGTATTATCGGGCGGAAAGCCGATGATATCCAGTGCTACATCATCCAGGTTCAGGTTGTTCAGTATGCCTATCTCTATCCCCATATCGCCCAGCAGCGATAATTGGGACATGAGGGCTACATGCTTTTGCAGCAACCGGCGCACAATGTGGTAGTTAGGGCGTTTCATGGTAATAGTGTTTTTTTTATTAAGACAAATATACGCTAATTAAACATTCTTTAGCATTAAACGTTATGCATATTATCAACACGGTTTTGCACATTCACCACAACTTTTCATGCATTCACTTCTATTATTTGCATAGCGTTGATATTGCAGATTACATTTGTATCGTAAGGTTTTTTTGATAGGTTTTCATGGTGTAGGGTATCCCGGGTTAGTCCCGGGATTTTCGTTTTTAGGTGCGTTTGGTAGCCCTTTTTCATTTGCCCCAATAATACCCGCGTTCACCTCTATTATTTGGAACAGCAGATGGCTGCATACTACCTTTGGTACAGGTTACGATGAGGAAAAAGAAATGGGGAAAGCGGATATAGTAACCTTTAAAATTTCGAGTGTGTTTTCTATAGTTCATATGTAATGAAGCCCCGGTATCGTTCGGGGCTTATTTTTTTTAAAACAACAAGAATATGAAAAAGGAAGATAATTTTTCTATAGTACTCGTACCAGCCAGCAGCCTGGATAAAGGCAGCAGCAGCAATGTGCTGGTAGCGGTATGCATCAAAAACTAGATTGTTGATCCCCTATATAGTGAGCAACCCCGGGCCTGAAAGCCGGGGTTTTCTTATTTACCCCAGTAAGCTATGCATTCACGTCTATTATTTGGAACAGGGCGTGGCAGCATACTACCTTTGGTACAGGTTGCGAAGAGATAGAACCAGTGCTGTATAAGGGTCGCAACCTTTTTTCAACTTCGAGTGTGTTTTCTATAGTTCATATGTAATGAAACCCCGGTATCGCCCGGGGTTTATTTTTTGCCCGCTTCCAGGTCGGCTATCGCTTTTTCTATCCTGCGGTTGCGTGTTTCTTCTGTTTTTGCTTCGCCTATGGGCAATACATAGCGTTGCTGTGCACTGTAAGAAAGCCTTTCGAAAAATGTACGTGCGGTTGCATTCTTATGCAATGCCTTCTTAAAGTCATCCGGCAGTGTTACTTCACGCGGTTCCGTATCCAGCTCCAGTGTTACATCCAGCTTTTCCCCACCTTTTATACCGGTATGCTTGCGCACCTCGGCACTTACAGATATCAGGAACCTTCCACCCATCGATGCTATGGAGTTTCGATAGGTATAACCATTTACTGTTACCTTCACTTTGGGGCGTTTGCCTGCCCCCAGTTTTTCTACAATGGCTTCGGGCACTTCTATACCTACGTTATTGCCCGTTTGGTGCATATTTGCTTTGAATGTGATAGCAGACATAATTCACTTATTAATTAATGAGCCAGCACAGCAGCAGCCAGCCGGGCCCTGCTGATGCGATGATAATGTACATAAGACAAGATACCTAAACCTATAGGCAACGCCATGAAGGCAAAATCGCCTATGCCACCACCGCCCACAGCTATCAGGGAATAGGTAGCGCCCAGCAGGTCGAACATCAGGCCGGCATATGCCCATTCCTTAATACGGGGATAACCCGGCACCAATATGGCTATCACGCCCAATAGCTTGGCTACGCCTATAAATGGAATAAAATAGATAGGATAACCCAATGCCCCATGCATGCCCTCTACAGCCATGGGCATTACTATAATATCGGGTATGGCAGAGCCCAGCATCATAAAGGCAAATAAGCCTGTAAACAACCAATAGAGAATGCGTATCTTTTTCATAGTACAACTGTTTTAAAACGTAAAGAATATTGTGTTTTTGCAGTTGTAAAATTAGAGCAGCTTGTACGCATGCACGCTGTGTAAATACGACAATTAATAGGGTGTGTTGCGCAATATGTATTATTTACGGCTTACACGCCATTTACATTCCAGCATAATACCCTGCAGGTTATAGTCCGCCCACAGGCGGCCATTTTCTGTTAGTACAGAGCCTATCATTGCATTTAATGGTAGTATATAGCGTGCGCCGATGGAAGCCCTTTGTGCTATTAGTATATTGGCATAGGCATCGGCTTGAAGCCAGCCTGCATTTTCCATATATTTTTTAGATGCCGTTACCTGTGGGCCGGCCTGCACACCTATCCTTATCCTGCTACTGCCAGCAGGCAATGTATAGCCTCCACCCAAACGGCCGCCCAGACTCAATATATTACCACCATCGCCCCAAAACCCTTGCAGGTTAGCCCCAATCATAAAGTGCAGCCCGCGGTCTTTCCTATCGAATACGCCTTCTATCATCAGTATGCCGGCGGTGCCGGGTTCAGGATATTTTTCCCTGCCACTGGATGGCTGCCTGTTGAAGGGGAAATATATACCGTATGCTACTCCCGCTTCTGCCTTAGGGTTATTCTTTTTGCGTGCTATAACTACACTGTCGCGCTGCGCAGGTCGTTTTCCTGCACTGCCCGCAATGTCAAATTTCACATCCAGGGAAAGTGCCGTGCCTTTATATTGATTGCGTGTTTCAGATGTAAACGCTGCCAACGGCCTTATACCACGTACAGAGAAGGTAGTATGGTTTAAGGTATATCCAGCATATGCTTCTGCCAGTCCGCCCACAGCACCGCTTGCGTCATCAGCCCCCGGAAACATGGAAACCGAAGGCCCTATAGCTACACCAAAACGCAAGCTATTGCCTGCCGTATGCGACCGGTAATGCAGCCCTACCGGCACAGCTATCATTGGCCATACATGATTTATCTTATCCCTATTCCTTGTGTCCTTTTCTTTAAAGATGAACATATTGGCCCGCACACCAACAGAAAGAAATAAGTTCCTTGGTTTGCGATTGAAGTTATGATCGAACAGGAGATAACCTACACCGCCACGATATGCGCTATAGTTAGCAGTTCTTGCCATAGAAGTAACCGGCTGAAAAAAACCGCCACCAAATCCTAATTCATTACGCTGAGCATAAGCAGCAATGGTAGTTGATAACAGTATAAAGCATAAAAAGGCACGCATAGCAAACAGGTGTGTATTACTTAAATATAACACATTTCCCACGTGCTCAGTATATGCAAATGCATGAATTTACAACACCCTGAAAAATGCCATACAGGTAGTACCAAACACCACCAGCAGCCATGCTACCATAAAAAATATCGCCAGTATACTTACTACCTTGTTCATCGTTATAGAATTGTTTTTAATGAGCATGTTGCCCCGGTTTGCGTGTGTGAATCATATGATGTGCCTTATAATGCAGGTATTGCCATACGCCCACCGCTGCCGAACACAGCATGGATAGCAATGCCACGATTACCGAATCGGTAGCCAGCACGCGGCTTGTAAATTGTGCGCTCACGCTGATGGCAAAGCACGCCCATGCTATCACCAGCGGGTATACCCAGTCTTTAAAATACAGGCTGATGACGAGGCCCAGTCCTCCGGCTGAAAATACCATCACTACCGCCCACTGCAGGGGTGTAAGGCTGCCACCATCCCACCCCATCCAGGTGAGCCATGTAGCCGCATTGGCTATATTGGCTACCGATAGCCAGCCCATATACAGGCTGAATGGCAGCGACAGCCAGTACATGCATATTTCCTGCATGATGCAGGTGCGCACCGTAGCATATAGTATGATGGAACACACCAGCATAGCGGCTATGATGATGGTGCCGAGTGTCAGCAGTTCGTTGGTAAAAGCAATTTGCCAGCCCATGCCCAGCAGGTTGGTAACTATAAATGGCACAGCCAGCCTGTCATACACCGTACGGCGGCGCTGTGCGGGCAGCAATTGGTAAATGGCATATACCAGGAAAGACAGGTAGATAAGCCCCCAGATAGAAAAGGCATAGCCTGCGGGCATGAAGTACGTATCATATTTCATAGATACATCGGCAATGCTGCGGGGCGTGATGCCGGTAGCATTGGCTATGTAAGAAAAGACGGGGTTTACGATAGCTATCACCAGTACCCACCATCTCAAAGCCATATTATCTGTGTGCGGTTTCATAATTACCCTGTGTTTATCGGTCGTCTGCACGGTAGGTAGTAAAAAGTCGTGCCAGCCGTTTTTATCCTGCGTTCACAGAAAAATCATGTATTGTGGCACAAGTTTTTAACACGTGTTCCATATCTCCATTTACACAAAAAAAAATTAAACGATACGCTTTATGAAAACCGCAAAAAAAGCTGCTGCTAAAAAAAGCAAGACACCTGCTAAGAAATCAGCTCCGAGAAAAGCTGCCACCGCTACCAAACGCGCTATGCCAAAAAAGGCAGCCGCTAAGAAAGCCGCACCTAAAAAAGCAGCGGCTAAAAAAAGCGCATCGCGCATGCAACCTATGGATGACCAAAGCATGCTGCGTGAGTTTTTTATAGATAGCCTGAAGGATATTTACTGGGCCGAAAAACACCTGACCAAAGCACTGCCTAAAATGCAAAAAGCTGCAACATCTGAGGAATTGAAAACTGCCTTTGAAGAACACCTGGCGCAAACCGAAGAACAAATAACACGCCTGGAGCAGGTATTTGAAATAATGGGCGAACCTGCCAAAGCCAAGAAATGCGATGCCATGGAAGGCCTTACCAAGGAAGCACAAAGCGTAATTGAAGAAACAGAAAAGGGTACTGCCACGCGCGATGTAGCCCTGATAATGGCAGCACAAAAAGTAGAGCACTACGAAATAGCCACCTACGGCGGACTGGCACAACTGGCCGGCACACTGGGACTGGAAGATGCTAAGGAACTACTGGGCATGACCCTGCAGGAAGAAAAAGATACGGATGAAAACCTGACCGCGATAGCTGAGAACGACATCAATATACAAGCGGCAGAAGAAGATGAAGACGAAGAAGATGATGAGGAAGAGGATGAGATGGACGAAGACGAAGAAGATGATGAGGAAGAGGAAGAAGATGACGAAATGTAGTACACTATCACTTCTATATATGCAAAAGGGCCGCAGTTTTCGCTGCGGCCCTTTTTTATTAATTCGTCATTGTTCTGCTATTCATCATCTTCTGCATCATTACCACCGCCACCGGTGCTTTCATTATGCAGCTTAAACTTCAGTATATCGGTGCTGATAAGCGTGCCTATCACATAATTAAAACCCTTCAGGTCGCCATTGGCAATATTAGTGGTAGTATTCAGCACCTGCTTCATGTTGGCAAACAGGGATACATGTGTTATATCCAGTACTGCATTCACACCCAGTGTATGAAAGGTAGGTGGCAGGTTGCTTTCACCCAGCATATCATTATAGTTGCTGAAGAATTTGGGATCGGTACTGATAATATTATAATAAGGATTGATGCTGAAACCGAATTTTTTAATATCATCACCCACCTTCACCTTGTAAGATTTGCCCAGCTTAAAGCCCGCAATGGCACTGGTAGTGCGGAAGCTGTTGGACATAGAATCATTACCCACCTTGTAACGGTTGAGCGAAAACTCGACAAATGGGATAAAGAGAAAGTCGTTACCTATTCTGCTGATATATTCGATGCCCATTGTAAAATCACGACGCGCAATATCGGGAAACAGGAATGTTTTCACCAGAGAAGCGGTATCCGCAGTACTACCCGTGCGGGTATTGAACATAAGGTAGGTATTGGTACGGGGCGATGTTTTAAACATTACGCCTACCGATAGGTTGCCACCAGCAGCAGATATATTTTCAAGATTGGAAAGACCACCCATGCCAATCAATTGCACGTCTGCATCATCTTTACGGCTCGTATCCTCTTTGAATACGTTTTTATACAGTTTTATTATCGAATCTTTTACGAAAGCAAAATTTATCGTCGGGTCAGATTTCAGTATCGAATCGAGTTGGTTAGAAGAATTTACCTTTAATGTCGAACTTACTTTCCTTGCCACTGGCCTGCTGGAAAGGGGTATCAGTTGCTGAGCATCGGCCGCAGTAGCCATCATGGCAATAGCTGCCGTAATTGTAATGAGCTTTTTCATAGTTATCCTATTTATGTAAGCTCACAAAATACTGCTGAACAATTAATTATACACCGTGAAAAACACCGGTATTTTCACAAATATCAGGTTGCCATCTGCATCTGAAAGGCCGTTTGGATAAAATTGACCAATGCACGAAAGCTGGTGGGCTTGGTTACAAACTGCTCTGCCCCCAACTGGTGAAATTGTTTAATTGTATCAGGATTAGACGATGTGCTCAAAACAAATACGGGTATTTGTTGATAATCAGGCCTTTTTTTAAGGCTGGCTACCAGTTCAAAGCCATTCATCATCGGCATATTTATATCGGTCAATATAGCATGGGGCTGCAAACCGCTTTCCAGCAGTTTCAGGCATTCTACACCATTGTTGCAGGTAAGGCAATCAAACAGATTGCCCGCTTCGCGCAGCGCCATTAAAAAAATATCGCGGTCTTCCCTGTCATCATCCACTAATAGCACTTGCTTTCTCATTTTCATTGGTTTTTAGCTGTTACGAAAAAAGGTTCTTACACCACAGTCATTGGTAGCACCTCTCGTGGTAGCCGGTTTGCCATTATTGCTAATAGCATAGAAGCATACATGCCATCATGATTACGATCTAACGGGTCGTCAGTTGTTTGTCTTGCAGATTTGTCTTGAAGGCCTATTCAATAGGCAACCGAAATTGCCTTCTTGTAACATTCTTCCTTATCAGGCGCTATGCAGCGTTAAATCAGGCTAAAGTGAGTTTCCATTTGCCGGCAGCAATCTCGCCCCCTCTAGCTTTCTGCCGTTCTATCAAGTCTTAAAGTGTGGAAATGATAAAAGCGTTTTAGTTCCCTCTGTTTTCGAATTGTTTAAAATATAGCCACTTATACTTTAGTGAAGGTAGACAATTAAATGTTCATAACCTAAGTTATCTATTCCCGCCGGCATTATCATATCATCACACCATCGTTAAGTGCTTGTTAAGCAGTTATAAATGCCCTGTTAAGAAGGTGCAAATAATTGCTCCAAATGAAACGACGCACCATCTTTGCACTATCAAACGAACACAAACAAACAAACAAACAAACAAAACAAAAATGAAAAAAATACTCACCATCGCAGTAGCCATCTTGGGTAGCACATTAGCTGCCACTGCGCAAAACACTAGCAGTACCGCCACCCAAACTACAAACCTGAACCTGAACAATGCTATAGAAATGACTTTTCTGAACAGCAACAGCGCTACCGGCAATGCTGTAAACCTGGACTTCAGCACCGTGAACGATTATGCAAATGGTGTCACATCTGCCGCACAGGATATCCGTGTACGTTCCAACAAACGCTTTAGCGTATCTGTTAAGACCAATACTTCCACCTTTACCTATACAGGCAGCACCACACCTGCACCTACAATGCCCGTATGGGGCACGCTAGGCCTCATGGTCAACGCCAATAATACGGGCGGTACTATTGCATGGCCTTTCAGCGATGACTATTACCTGAGCTTTACCACCAGCGCCTGGACATTGATACACAATGGCACCAACGGCGGCAACCAAACCTTTTCTGTGAAATACAAAGCAGCGCCGGGTTTCACTTACCCCGCCGGCACCTATACGGTAGACGTAGTATATACAGCTACACAGCAATAAGTCTCTGTTTCCATCCCTTATATGTAATCCTCTAAGCCTTGCTTCTGCAAGGCTTTTATTGTTTTATCGGAACACCAAAGCCCCGCCATTGCAGGTTCGTGTGATACAGAAATGTACAATACTGACAGTAACTACGCTTTGCCGTTTTTAGAAAGATAGGCCTCGATAGCTTCGCGGTCATTGCCCACAGCTTCTATTGCTTGTTTCACTACTTCCGCCGATACGTGGTGTTTCTGTGCCAGGTAGTTCACTTCATATGGCTCATCACCGGCTACGCGTTGCCTGTCCTGCTGTCCTTTCAAATTTTTATCGTCTGCCATTGTAGTAAGTTTTTATTTCTGTAGAA
>CAMLKS010000008.1 GCA_946480675.1 uncultured Bacteroidota bacterium | reverse complement strand
GAATATACCGGTGTGTATGAGCGTGAAATAGAGCCTAAAGACGCCCAGAAACTGATGAAGGAATTTACCAACTACCGCGTAGATACCTGCAAGGATGTATATGATAATATGATAGCCGATATACCGGGCATCATCTACGGATTTACTATAGATGGCAAGGAAAAAAAGATACACAATGCCCATTTTGGCCCTAAATACCTGGAAATAATGGCACGCAAAATAGATGCTGTGGCCAAGCCGGGTATAGGCTGGCGGAAGGTGGGAGATTTGCCCACTAAATAAGTTGCATTAAAAAAGCCTTTTCAGATGTTGAAAAGGCTTTTTTAATGTGTTATCAACTAAGTGCTTTATCCCGGCAGATGCTTCAGTCATCCCCGATATGCATCGGTCAGTGCTTCTGAATGACAGCCTTTACGAACTGCTTTACAGGTGCATTTTTTCTTTCTTGGCCAGTAGCTCTTCTACCGTTTCGCGATACATTTCATCGGGTACGCAGCAGTCTACCGGGCATACGGCAGCGCATTGCGGCTCATCGTGAAAGCCCTGGCATTCGGTGCATTTATTGGGGGTAATGTAGTAGGTATCTACCGCTATCGGTTCGTGCTTTTCGTTAGCACCCGTTACTGAGCCATCCATCATTACATAATCGCCCTTTACGCCGGTACCATCGGCCATAGCCCATTCCACGCCACCTTCATATATCGCGTTGTTGGGGCATTCGGGTTCGCATGCACCGCAGTTTATACACTCATCCGTTATCTTTATAGCCATAATTCTGAATCTTCTTTTGGTTATTGTGGCGGTAAAGTTACAATTTCGCACCCAAAATATAAATGGCATGTTGACGACAGCAGGAAGAATAGCATTACTGGAACGGCTGGGCCACTATATGCAGGGGCAGGACGAGGCCTGGGAAACGGCGCAACAGCGAGCCGTGCAGGCCAATGGCTGGTTTACCCCCGGCAGTATAACACAGGCAGTCGGTAATATCGTTTCCCGGTTTCTGCAGGCAGATGCCTTACATGCATGGATAGCCTCCTACCCTGTGGCTACCGCACCTAAAAAGGTGGGCATAGTGATGGCGGGCAATATACCATTGGTAGGGTTTCACGATTTTCTGTGCGGGTTTATGAGCGGGCACCGCCTGCTGCTGAAACTATCGGGCAAAGACGAGGTGCTGCTGAAGCACTTAATAGAAAAACTAACGGAATGGGAACCTGCTGTGGCCGACCAGGTGACGGTAGCCGACAACCTGAAGGGCTGCGATGCCTATATAGCCACTGGCAGCAATAACACAGCCCGCTATTTTGAGCAATATTTTGGCAAATACCCCCACATCATCCGCCGAAACCGTACATCGGTAGCCATACTGAATGGCAGCGAAACGGCAGAGGAGCTGGACAGGCTGGCCGATGACATCTTTACCTACTTTGGACTAGGGTGTCGGAACGTGACACAGGTATGTGTGCCGCAGGACTATGATATGCCCAAACTGATGGATGCCTGCAATAAGTATGCAGACATGATACACCACCATAAGTATAAGAACAACTACGACTATTACCTGGCCATATACCTGCTGAACAAGGTGCCCTACCTGAGCAACGACAGCCTGCTGATGGTGGAAAATGCCCTGCCTTTCAGCGCCGTAAGCGTGCTGCACTACAGGCGCTATGACGATAAAAATGCCCTGCTGCAGGAATTAGGCAGCAGCGAGGATATACAATGTATAGTGGGGCACGGGCAAACTGCATTTGGCGCTGCACAGTCGCCATCGCTGAACGACTATGCCGATGGTGTGGATACGATGGCCTTCCTGGCAGGGCTATGACACTTGCAAACTGTCATATATATGTGCGAATGGTATTAATATCTCATTAAAATAGCAGGGCAAATTGGTGTTTTATTTTAACACAAGGTTTGCAAAAACCATAATTATTAGTATTTTAACACCATTATTAGCAGCACATCGCCATTTAAGCACCACCAACGTTTGGAAGGCTTTTTGCTGTCATAATAATATAATACAGGATCATAGCAAGTTTTCAAATAATAAGAAACAAGTTAACCCATGATAAAAAAGCTATTCAGGAAAGGCTTATTGGTATGTACTACATTGCTGGCAGCGATGCAGGGGCAGGCGCAGGTGACAATTACTACGCCGTATACCTTCCCAGTAACCGCACCACAATATACACTTTTGCTGGCGCCAGTCCCCAATCGGTGGTATGTAACCTTTAGTGTAGAAAACACCAATAATTATCCTGTTCTGATAACAGATGTTAGTAGTGTGCATATTTCCAATGCACCAGTAACGATTGGACCAACAACTATTAACGTGTCTTCTAATGGAGCGACCTATGAATTATGGAACACATCTACCTGGTTGAGTGGTGTGCCTAATATTTCAACAGCAACAGGCTGGAACTCTATTACTTCTACCGTTTATAGTGGCGGTGCATCAGTTGGAGTTGAGCCTATATTTAAAAATCTAAGTGTCGTAGTGCCCGCCAAAGCCTCTATGAGGTTTGCTGTGGTTTCTAATGATTCGATGGCTGTACGCGGACGTGTTAACAATATAGCTCCTACACCAGTAGGATTTACCGCCGGTGGTGTTAGGCTTAAAACAGTTGATACTTCCCAATATACAGGTTTAGCTCCCAATTTGGCTACTTTTAGTCCAAACACAACCGACACCTTTGCATTCGACGGCGCTATCAAATTTTACCCCCTCAACCCACCTGTACTTACGGTGAACCCAACCCCTGCCTGTAAAGGTTCTACTGTGATCATCAGCGCTAAATCGAGCTCTTATTTTGAAAACCCTGTATATACCTGGTATGATAAAAACGGAAACGTAATACTCGGCCAAACAGATGATACCCTGATCATTCCAAGCTTTGATGCCTCGCTGGCAGGCCAGTACTGCGCTACCGTTACAGGCAGCAATACTACTTTTATAACAGAAAAAGGTTGTGCTGATGTGATATTCCTGTCGCCGCCGGCACCTAAATACGATGGTAAAACCAATTATTGCCTGAATGAACCTTTCCAACCGGTAACCATACTGGGGCCAGACCCTAAGTGGTACTATACGGAAACAGGTGGTTCGCCCATCACGCCTGCTGCTGTCAACTTCAATACGACTACTGCACATAAAGATACTTTCTGGGTATCGCAAACTATAAGCGGTTGTGAAAGTCCGCGTACCATGGTGGTATACAGCGCAGCACCTAAGCCAAATGTGCCTGTGGTTACTACCCCTACCTTCTATTGCGAAAATGCAGCATCTTTCCCTGTAAATGCGAACGGACAGGAACTGAAATGGTATTATGAGCCAACAGGTGGCATACCAACCACCCTGGCACCTGCACCTAACACGAGCGCAAAAGATACCTTTTACTACTATGTATCGCAAACCGTGGATGGTTGCGAAAGTGAGCGTGCCCGCATGGAAGTTATCGTTACTTTCCGCCCGAATGGTTTGATACTGGCATCGCGCGATGCGATATGCCAGGGCGATACGCTGACCCTGGGTTACTATGGCAGTGCCTTCCCTCAATCTACCTATGCATGGGATTTCCCTCCATTTGACGGTGTAAGGATACTGGATGGTTCTTCATTTGAAACACCATTGTACTTAGGTATCGACTCTGCGGGTGTTAAAACAATAAAACTAACTGTAGGCCACAGCAATTGCTGGAGCGAAACCTATACTAAAAATATACGCGTAGACCCGGTACCTACGGCAGATATAGAAGTAAGGCCTAACATATGCCAGGGACAGACAGAACTGGTATCGCTGCGCAGCTATACTTCTACTGTAGATTCATTCTTCTGGGCTTGGGATGGTGGTTATACCACGCACTACTCTACCGATCAGGGCCCTTACGGTGTGATATGGAATGATGCCGGTAAAAAATACATCACTCTGCGCCTGGTAGATGAACTGTGCGCTGCAACGATAACCGACAGCACTTATATACATGCAAAACCGGATGCTACCTTTAAAGTAGATGGCTATGCTGCCGACCGCCTGTTCTGCATAGGCGACAGCATACTGATGACGGCTAACACCATACTGCCGGCTGCCAAATACTCATGGACACCATCAAGGTTCTTTGATACTTACAGTTCCCTGCCTGTTACCTATGCACGCATAGATTATAAGAGCTATGTGAAACTGAGCGTAACAGATGAGTTTGGCTGTTTCAATTCAGACAGTGTGCTGATCAATACGAAGTCTTGCTGCGAAATTGGTTTCCCAACGGCATTTACGCCTAACAATGATGGCAGGAACGACCTGTTCCGCCCATTCCCTCAGGCTACCGGCAACGAGCGCTTTGTAAATGTGCGCACCTTCAAAGTAGTGAACCGTTATGGCCAGGTGGTATATGAAACTGCTAACACACGCGGTGGCTGGGATGGTACCCTGAACGGCAAACCACAAGATGCCGGTACTTACTTCTACTACATCAACTTCCAGTGCGATGGTAAGAGTGTAGACCAGAAAGGCGAAGTAATACTGGTACGATAACATACAATTTCAGACCTTCACACATAGAGCCCCGGATAATTTCCGGGGCTTTTTTTGCTTGCCTGCAGAGAGGTGAAACACGTGCTGCTATTATGATTGGGCGAACGGCATAGATTAAAAATACTGCAGCCAAAACCGTATTGATGGCATAAGAAAAAGCCCCGTAGGAAAGGGGCTGATTAAGTATGCTGTAGAAGAAGTAATGCTATTTCCGTCTGAAGAATACAAAACCATTGGCGCTTCCCGTTTCCTGCAGTTGAGGCATTGCGCGGTATTTATCAGCATCCATTATTTTGCATATAAAGTAAGCAGGCTTATCTATATTACCATTCAACAGCCAGTCTTCATTATCGTAGTTGGGATTGGCCTGCGGCTGTTTATCCGTATAAAAGAGATGTGCATAGCTTTTATAACCTAGTACATGCACATATACATCTTTGCCCCGGAAGCTTTTAAAGTAATCGATAGCGGCACGTTGTGAAAAGGCCTCGATCTTGGGTGTAAAATGAATGACCGTGACCTGTAAAATAACAAGATTGACAACGCACAGCGTTATCATACCCTTCCGGAAATCTTTATTCATCATCATAACAGCCACCCATATGCCGATGAGGTATAGTAAGCCCCACATGCACTCTGCATAGCTCCATGAAACAGGGGCCTGCAGGTTTCCTACCGCAAAAGGGTCATCGATAAGCGGAATGAGTTTATCCTTGTTCAGCCCCACCAATGGCAGGCACATGATGGCTATAGCTACCAGTGAGCCTGTAAAAAGCAAGATGCCTTTTACCAATGGCTTTACCTTTACCTTTTCTGTAGATAACCTGTAAAGCTGCAGCGCAGCCAGGTATGTAAGCGGAAAGTAGCACAATGATGAATAGTGAACAATCTTGGTCTTAACGATGGAAAACAGCAATAATACCACCCAAAACATTATCCACATCCAGCGGGTGAATTCACGGTGGCCCTCATTATCCGTAACACGCTTCCTACTGTACTGAAACAGGAATGCCGCTGCGGGAAAACAGCCAATAAGCAGAATGATAAAGTGATAGAAGAATGGCCCGCCATGTCCCGCATCTTCTGTCTGGAAGAGCCGGATCTGGTATACGATGAAATCGCTCACCAGCGCCCAGCCATGGTTTAATACCTCTATGCCAAACCAGATGCAGGTAGTAGCAAAGGCCGATAATGCGACGACCAGTAAATGTAGCGGTTTATAGCCCCATAATCCCTTATTTACGATAACATATACCACAAACGACAACAGGGCCACCAGAATAGCCACAGGCCCCTTAGTAAGCACCGCAAGCCCCAGAAGCACACCTGCCAGTAAAGCATGTACCAGTTTTCGCTCCCCAAACTTTATGAGGTGTACCTGGAAGAAGGCTATAAAGATGAAAAAGTTGAAAGTGGGATCGATAATACCTGTCTTGAAATAGAAATGCGGTAGCCACGATGCTGCATATAATAGCACCCACCAACCGGCCATCTTCTCATTTATCACCCTTTTGCCAATATAAAAGAGCGATGTAAGCGTTACCACACCCATCAACGCATTGGGGAACCGCGCTGCATATTCATTAATGCCAAACAACTTCATGGATAGCACCTGCATCCATATAAACAGCGGTGGTTTTTCCCAGAAAGGTTTATAATTTATCTGCACCTGCAGGTAGTCGCCTGAAACAATCATTTCGCGGGCACACTCGGCAAAGTTTATCTCATCCCAATCGAACAGGTGCACCTGCCCTAAAAAGGGAAAGAACAGCAGTGCGGCACCGGCTATTATAATGAAGTAACGGATGTAATTTGGCATTTACATACGGTTTGAAAAAGTTAATCAACGCTTTTTGAAAAAGGCAGGCTGGTAGCGTTTCATTACAGTAATAGTAAATATGCTGAAACAACCACCTATGATGCTGCCTACATATATATCCTCAAAAAAATGGGCGGCCAGGTACATACGCGAATAGGCTACTGCCAGGGCGCATATGAAAAACAACAGGCCTAAAGGTCTGAATTTTGGAGGTAATAATAAAGACAGCAGGCAAAACAAGCTGAAAGCGCCACAGCTATGCCCCGAGGGAAAGCTACGTTCCATTACACGCGGCCATTCCGGCAAGGTATGTATCCAGGGTGCTTCATTAAAATATTTGAGCGGACGTGGTGCCATTGTTGCGCTTTTTATAGCCTGCGTAATGAGAGATGGCAGCACGCCGGCTATAACGGCGGCGGTGAAATACCACCAGTTGCGCAGGCGACTGAAACCCAATAACAGGAGCAATACAATGGTAATGAAACTACCCTCGCCCATAAAGGTGATATACTCCATCACCATATCACCTACGCTGCTATGATGCGTATTGAAGGTAGCGAATAGCGTTTGCTTATCATACACTGATAATGCGATACCTCCTGCTATTATCCATAGGATAAAAGGAATAATGAAGAAGGGGTTGTATGAACTGTATGGCTTATCCAATTTGTTTTCTACGTTTAAACGGTGCAATTATTTTACTCCACACGCGTGCATACCATTCTTTACTGAATATTTGTGAATCGTTGCGGGCCTGGTTTATCAATACAAAAGCTATGGGCAGTAGCATAGCCGTGGCCATCCACATGCCTGCCCAACTGGGTACAGCATTTGCCTTTGCCAGCTTTTCACCGGTTATAGACATGATGTGGAACACAACGAAGAACAATACCGCTATTACCAACGGCATACCCAACCCACCCTTGCGTATGATAGCCCCCAGTGGAGCTCCTATTAAAAACAACAGCACACAGGCAAATGACAGGGTAAACTTTCGGTGCCATTCGATATTGAATTGCAGATAATTATTGAACTGCATAGCCTTATCGGTAGCAGAAATATCCAGCAGGCCTTTAGCATTACGTGCCTGGTTCACGGCATTCTGCATTACCCTGCCCCTTAGTGTATCGGGTACAAATTGCAGGAAGGTAGAATCGTATGCACGGGCGGCAAGCTTAGCTGTCGGCTTTACTTTCAGTGTATCTATAAAATTGTTATTGCCCAGTGCCGCTATATTAGGACCTATGTATATGCCTACATTTTTAGCTACATGGTTTTCATAGCGTTTGAAGCTGTCTATACGCTGGCTCAGTTGCCTTACATTCATCATCTGGTAGGCATCTTTGAAGAGGTTTTCGTTAGTGCGGTTTACCCTGAAAGATGAAAGGTCGAAAACCATGTCCCAGCTTTTGAAGTACATGCGCACCTGCTGGTTGGTATTGCGGCTGCCTTCATTGTTTATATTTTCTTCATATCGCCACCCATCATTCAGCCTGAATATCAGGTAATGCTTATCGGGCGTAGGCAGCATTTGCCCTTGCCTGGCAAGTACTACCTTGTTATTGCCGCTGCCGGATGTATGGTCGTAAATGAGTATGTTGCGTATCGTTTGCCCGTCTTTATCCTTCTCTCCCACCCTTATAGAAAAGCCATCGATGTCTTTATTAAACTGACCGGGGCGAATATTAAAAGTAGGCTTTGAATTGCGCAGGTCGTATAGCAGGGATAATGCTTTAAGATTGGCGTATGGTATCACATTATTGCTGAAAACAAAGGCCCCCAGACCAATAAGCAGGATGAAGAACAGCAAGGGCCGCATAAAGCGTAGCAAGGATATGCCTGCCGCCTTGATGGCCACCAGCTCAAAGTTCTCGCCCATGTTGCCAAAGGTCATGATAGAAGCCAGCAGGATGCCTAAAGGCAATGCCAGCGGCACCATGGTGGTAGACATGTAGAACAGCAACTGAACAATCATCCACACTCCTAAGCCCTTACCTATCAGCTCATCCATATACAGCCAGAAGAACTGCATTACCAGCACAAATAATGTGATAAAAAAGGTAACAATGAACGGGCCGATGAAACTGCGGAGTATAAGTATGTCCAGTTTTTTGATCAATGCCGGCAAGAATTTGTGCAAACCTACAGAAAACTACCGCTTTATGGTTGCTTTGCTACAGATAAAGCAGTGCTTTTAACAATAGTAAAAAAGCTTGCTTTTCAGCAAGCTTTTAATTTTTTTTCAAAAAACGATGCTTAGCTGCCGATACGATGCTTCAGATCACTCACCTGTGAATTCCACAAGCGTTCCTGATCTTTGATATCATACTTATCTGCAAAGTCAGTTATTTTCAGAATCGTTTCGTTTGTTATCGGACTTTGTTCTATCCGGAACTCGAAAAACTCATCATCATCGTAATAATCCCAACGATATTTTACAAATTCATTCTCCAGTTGCTCCACCACGTCAGCCGTGTCTGTAGCACCATTCCAGCTAAAGTAAAAAGTATGATCGCGCTGATCGACCTTATCAGCAAACCATTCTTGCAAACCAACAGGGGTAGATAAAAATTCGTATAGAATAGAAGGAGAGCACCTTACCGGAAACTCAAGTGTATACATTGTCTTTTTCTTACTCATCGTAAATGTTCTCGAAAGCTTAACGTTGCTGCAATAATAAAAAAAGGTTTGAACAATCAAAATTATTTCAGTAAATTCCTGTAAAATAAGCTTGCCCCTCTTTAAAATTGGTTTGATTTTTGCTGTTAAGAATTTCTTAATTTTTTTTTGGGTTGAATTGCTCTGACACTTAGATTTGCCACAACAATGTCACAATCTACTCATTATACTCCTTCTATTCTCTAACTTAAACAAAAGCTCTGCCTATGTCTATGCGTCAACTAAAGATCACGAAGTCCATTACCAATCGTGAGAGCCAATCACTGGAAAAGTATCTCCAGGAAATTGGTAAAGTAGACCTGATCACACCGGAAGAAGAAGTACAACTTGCCATCCGGATTAAGCAAGGCGACCAGCGCGCCCTTGAAAAACTGACAAAGGCCAATTTGCGTTTCGTAGTATCTGTTGCCAAACAATATCAAAACCAGGGACTTTCTTTAAGCGACCTTATCAATGAAGGAAACCTGGGCCTGATAAAAGCGGCACAACGCTTTGACGAAACACGCGGCTTTAAATTCATTTCTTATGCAGTATGGTGGATACGCCAATCGATACTGCAGGCATTGGCTGAACAATCGCGTATTGTGCGCCTGCCACTGAACAAAGTGGGCTTGTCTAACAAAATAAGCAAGGCTTACTCTCAACTGGAACAGGAATTTGAACGCGAACCATCTACCGAAGAACTGGCAGAACTGCTGGAGATTGGTACGGAAGAAGTAGAAACAACACTGGGTGTGGCTGCACGCCACGTATCTGTAGATGCACCGTTTGTAGACAGCGAAGACAATACGCTGCTGGATGTATTGGAAAACCCCAATTCAGACTCTGCAGATTCAGAACTGGAGCACTATGATTCCCTGCGTTGCGAAATAGAGCGTTCGCTCAGCACCCTTACAGACCGCCAGCGCGATGTTATTAAACTGTATTTCGGCATAGGTGTAGAACATCCTATGAGCCTGGAAGATATAGGCGAAAAATTCTCACTGACACGTGAGCGTGTACGCCAGATAAAGGACAAAGCAATAACCAAACTGCGCACTGCTACCCGCTGCCAGTTGCTTAAATCATACCTCGGAAACTAATCGTAATTTTACACATAAATTTGAAGCCCCGTAATGATACGGGGCTTTTTTAATAGCATGAAACACACCATCAGCACTGTCCTACTGCTTAGCGCCGGTTATGCTGTGCAAGCCCAGCATTCGTATGAAGAGCGGATAGCGGCACACAGGCAGCATTATAAGGAGGAATTCATAACAGAGCCACGAAGCCCGCTGAAGGGCGGTGATACAGCCTTTTTACGCTTTTACAATGCCAATAACCTGTATCGTGTAGTAGCTACCATAACGGAGACACCGGAGGCTAAGCCATTTGATATGCCTACCTATAGTGGCAAAACCAAGCAATTCAAGCAATATGGGGTGCTTACCTTTGCCATTGGCGGAAAGCAGCAGACATTGCAAGTGTATCAGAACCTGAAACTGCTGAAAGACACGGCACATGCACAACATCTTTTCGTGCCTTTTACAGACGAAACTACTTACACCGAAACATACGGAGGCGGCAGGTATATAGACCTATCTACAGCAGATATAAAAGATGGCAGGATAGTACTTGACTTTAACAAGTGCTACAACCCTTATTGTGCTTATGCGGGAGGCTATAGCTGCCCTATTCCGCCGGTAGAAAACCGATTGAAGATACCTATAAGGGCCGGCGAAAAGCTGTTTGGAAAAGAACATTAAAAAAAGGAGCACAATGTGCTCCTTTTTCTTGTATCAGATTTTACTGTAATTATTTAATACCCAGTTTGGCTTTTACCAGTGCCAGGATGTTATCGCTTTCTTTAGCATGCAATAAAGTGCCGGTGCTTGAATCGAAAACATAATCGTATGCTTTTTCTTTAGCTACGTCTTTTATTGCTTTATCTGCTTTATCCAGAATTGGTTGCAGCAGTTCCTGCCTTTTCTTTTCTACTTTTTCCTGTGCACTTTGGTTAGTGCTTTGAATGCGGCCTTCCAGGTCCTGAATCTCTTTCACTTTCACTTCTTTTACCGCATCTGTCATGGTTTTTTCGCCAGCTTGAAACTCTTTCACTTTTTTCTCATACTCCTGGCTCATTGTCTGCAGCTGATCCTGGAAAGATTTAGCATAGGTTTGAATATCAGCTTCAGCCTTCGTCATTTCGGGCATAGCTTTCAGCAGTTCGCGAGAATCTATGTAACCGAATTTCGTAGCTTGAGCAAATGCCATGTTGCCGATCAACAAACCGCAGGCAAGAAATAATACGATTTTTTTCATTGTGTATATTGTATAACTTTTATTTATTTAAGCTGTGCAAAGTAAATGCCATTATTTGTTTATTCCAAGTAATTTTAACACATCCTCACTTTTATCCAGTTTCGGATCTGCATAGAACATTGTTACACCACCGGCCTTATCCAGCACCAAATCAAAACCTTTTGTCTGCGCCATTTTCTGTACTGCATTATACACCCTGTCTTGTATGGGCTTTACCAGTTTCTGGCGTTCTTTGAACAGTTCTCCTTCATAACCAAAGCGTTGTTTCTGCAGGTCTTTGGCAGATTTCTCTTTCAGCACAATCTCATCCTCACGTTTTTTACGCATGTCGTCGGAAAGCATGGCACGTTCGGCCTGGTAGGCTTTATACATGCGGTCTACTTCCTGCATACGGTTGTCTATATCTGTCTGCCAGTCTTTCGATAGCTTATCCAGGCGCGTTTGGGCGTCTTTATAATCTACCACCTTATCCAGTATGTATTTACTATCAATGATACAATAGCGTTGTGCGTTAGCAGCAATAACGCTAAGTATAAGGGCAATACTTAAAACTATCTTTTTCATCTTTTATTGAGTTTATTGTTATGCAATATAATCCATTAGCATCAATCCGGCTCGAAGCCCAGCATGAAGGTAAAGGCGGCGATATCAGACAGTTTGGTAGCACCGGTAGCCCTGTTGAAGCTATCGAAACCAACACCATAGTCAAGGCCCAGCAAGCCAAACATTGGCAGGAACAACCTGACACCTAAACCGGCAGAACGTTTCAGCTTGAAAGGGTTGTAATCATTAAAATCATTCCATGCATTGGCAGCCTCTACAAACGCAAGACCGTATATTGTAGATGTAGGGCTTAATGAGAACGGATAACGCACCTCTGCCGTGTATTTATTGAATATTACAGCGTTGGTCTGGTAGGGATCCTTATAACCACGATGCGCTATGATATCGCGGCCCACGAAGAAGTTACGTCCTGAAAGACCATCGCCCCCCAACTGGAAACGCTCGAATGGAGAGTAACCCAATTCCGGGTTGTAATAACCCAGGTAACCATACTTGGTCGCTAACTTAAATACCAGGTTGCCGGTGATCTTTTGGTACCACTCTGCCGTGAAACGGTATTTATGATACTCCACCCATTTATACTTTTCCTGCACAGTTTCATTAGCATAATCCTTATCGCTAAACAGGCTGTATGGCAGCGTAAACTGGAATGTAAAGCTGATATTAGAACCACTACGCGGGTACAACGGCTGATCGACAGAATAACGTGCTAATACCAATTTGAAGTACAGGTTGTTACTAAACCCGTTTCTGAATGGATTATTGTTGTTATCTGTCAGCAGGGAGTAATCTTTCAGCTGATAGTTCTGATAATTCACTCCGTAAGTAAATACGAAGTTATCATCCGGCCATTTTACACGTTTACTAAGCGACAGACCACCACCCCATACACTGATGAATGAAGAATCGGCAGGTAACGGCGCACCAACACCTGAATAGCGGCTATACAGCAGGCTGGTAGTTAAAGCATTTGGCTTTTTACCACCCAGCCAGGGCTCTGTAAATGAAAAGTTCAAAGAGTTGTAATACTTACCATTCGATTGATAGTTCAGCGACAGGCGCTGGCCATCACCTACCGGAAGCGGATCCCAGAATTGCGGTTTGAAGATATTGCGCAGCGAGAAGTTGCTGAATACAATGCCAATATTACCATAGAAGCTAACACCACCACCAAAACCGGCAGAAAGCTGCAACTGATCGCTCGATTTTTCTACAAGGCTATACTCGATATCCACGGTACCATCTTCCTGGTTAGGCTTAGGTTGTATGCCTATTTTCTCCTGGTCGAAGAAGCCAAGGTTGGCTATCTCGCGCTGAGAACGTATCAAGTCTGTACGGCTGAATTTATTGCCGGGTAATGTCCTGAGTTCGCGGCGCACTACGTGCTCATTGGTACGGTCGTTACCGGTAATGGATATGTTACGGATAGTAGCTTGTGGGCCTTCCGTAATGCGCATCTCGTAATTGATGGTATCGCCAACAATAGAAGTTTCTACAGGGTCTACGTTGAAGAACAGGTATCCGTCATCCATGTAGTAGCTACTGATGTCTTCACCACCTTCGGGGCTCATAGCACGACCCAGGCGGGTATCCAGCAGTTGCTGGTTATAGATGTCGCCTTTCTTTATACCCAATGTTTTTGTAAGGAATTCGTTGGAGTATTTGGTATTCCCCTTCCACTCTATATCGCCAAAGTAGTAACGACGGCCCTCCTTTACTCTAATATCAATGTTTACATTACCATTCTCTACACGATATACCGTATCTTTTTCGATAGCCGCATCGCGGAAACCTAATGTATTATAATATTCAATCAGTCCCTGTTTATCATCTTCATACTTCTTCTGGTTGAACTTGGAAGAACTGAAGAAATTATATCGGAAATAAGGGTCGAGCGCTTCCAGTGTTTTTGAAAGTGATAAGAAATGGAACTCTTTCATGTATTTACCGAAAGAGCGTTCCTCCTTTCCAAACATGCTGGTAGCATCGGCAGGATATATAGATATACGCGCCATCTCTTTAGTAGAACGCAGCATGCGTTTCAGCTTCAGCGTATTGGCATTTTCATTACCTGCTATACTTACTTGGTTGATGTGGGTTTTGTTCCCTTTATCAATATCGAAGGTAAGTATAATGGAGTTGGTAGAGATGGTATCAATTCGTTCCGTCACTTTCATGTGCACATCACCGTACCCCTTTTCAAAGAAATACTTTTCGATACGCACCATCGCCTCTTTCTTGGTAGCTTCTGTTACCACCCTTCCCTTTACAAGGCCCGATTTATCTTTCAGTTCCTGTGCTTCACTTTTCTTAATGCCCTTAAAGTTGTAGCGTGCCAGGCGCGGACGCTCTTCTACTTTAATATCAAGAAATATCTTAGTGCCTATTGTTTTGGTAATGCTTACAGAAACATCGGAAAACAGCTCTTGTTTCCACAGGTTGCGGATAGCTTTGGCAATGCTTTCATCATTCGGCATTTTTATTTTGCCGCCAATGGCAAGGCCCGTAACAGCTATCAACAAGTCTTCATCCAGATAACGGGTGCCGCTAACGGTGATACCGGCTATTTCATACTGCTTGGGGGTAGCAGGGTCAGAAAAGCTTTGCCTTTGCTGACGCAAACTGCTGAGGTTGGTAGTACTGTCTCCTGGCATAGCCAGCTGCGCATATGAATGCTGCGCATTAACTGCAAGCAGAGTAGTAAACAATAAAGAATAACGCAAAAAGCTCTTAGGCATGCTGGGGAGAATTCGTTTGAATTTGTTCACTGGTTTTACCGAAACGGCGCTCACGTTTTTGGTAATCAAGCAGCGCTTCGTATAAATTTTGTTTTCGGAATGCCGGCCAGTGCACAGGTGTAAAATACAGCTCTGCATAGGCCAGTTGGTAAAGTAAAAAATTGCTGATCCTGTATTCCCCACTCGTGCGTATCATCAATTCAGGATCGGGAAAGGGTGCCGTATTAAGATATTTATGAAACACAGCATCATTCACCTCTTCCGGCTTCAGCTTACCGGCAGCGGCATCGGCCACCATCTTTTTGGCAGCATCTATCATTTCCCAGCGGGAACTGTAGCTGAGTGCCAGTATCAGGTTGAGCCCCGTATTAGCGGCTGTCATTTCTTTTGCTTCGTTCAATTCCTTTTGGCATACAGCAGGCAGGCTTTCAAAATCACCAATAACGTGCAGGCGCACATTATTTTTCTTGAGCTCTTCTACTTCCTTCCTGATGGTATTCACCAGCAATTCCATCAGCGCATCTACTTCTTCTTTAGGCCTGTTCCAGTTTTCTGTAGAGAATGCATATAGTGTAAGGTAAGATATGCCTATTTCCGCACAGCCGTTTACAATATCGCGCACACTAAGCACACCTTCATGATGACCGAAAACACGGTCCTGCCCCTGTTCTTTTGCCCAACGGCCATTACCATCCATTATAATGGCTATGTGCTGTGGCAGCCTGGAGCGGTCAAGAGATTGTAGAATGTCCATCTTGGAATTTGTGTTCCCTCTTTTGAAAAGGTGTGCAAAGGTACAAAAATAGAAGCTTGCCGTATGTATCAAAATATGCCATAGGCAGTTTAACGCCACTTTAACGGCAATAGCTGAACAAATTACACATTTAAACAATCCATTAACAAGCCTATATGATAGCCAATAATTTTGCAGTACATTGCATTACCACATTAATTAAGATGTTATGGTACACAATCTGAGCGAGCAGAACTCGGTTCTGTGTCAATGGGTACGGGAAATAAGGGATGTAGAGATACAGGGCGACCGTATGCGTTTTCGCAGGAATATGGAACGTATAGGCGAAATAGCTGCTTATGAGATCAGCAAAACGATGAATTATAACATGCTGACCGTGCAAACGCCTATGGGAGAATCGATATGCCGGGAAGCAGAGCAACCTGTGCTTGCCACCATTTTAAGGGCAGGCGTACCGCTGCACCAGGGTCTGCTCAATTATTTTGACAAAGCAGATAATGCTTTTATTGCGGGGTATCGCAAACACCACCGTGATGGCAGTTTTGAAATAGAACAGCAGTATTTTACCTGCCCCGACCTTACCAACCGTATATTAATTATTGCCGACCCGATGCTGGCGACGGGTGCGTCATTAGTATTGGCATTGGAAACCCTGACAGATGTAGCCCGACCTAGTAGAATACACATTGTTTCGGCCATTGCCTGCACGGAGGGGATAGAGCTTTTAAAGCGTAAATTTCCGGAAGTAGAGATATGGACGGGAGCAGTAGATGAAGAACTAACTGCAAGGGGTTACATCGTTCCCGGGCTGGGAGATGCAGGGGACTTAGCTTTCGGATTAAAAAAACAGTCTTAACCCAACTAAAATTATTATTCCTACTGTCTTGGATAATAGGATTATTTGGCTTATTTTGGCTTTCAGAAACTCAATTATAAAATTCATAAACGTTACCCAGATGAAGAAAATATTACTAGGCGTGGGTGCATCAATGATGTTAGCGACTTCGGCAATGGCACAAGATCCGCACTTCACCCAATATTTTGCATCACCCCTCACACTAAACCCTGCGCTTACGGGCCTTACCCAGGGCGACCTTCGCCTTGCGGCCAATTACCGTTCACAATGGAGCAGTGTATCTTCTAACCCTTATGTTACAGGTACCATATCCTTCGATATGGCTGCTATGAAGGGTACCCTGGATAATGGAGATGCAGTAGGTATAGGTCTGTTAGGGCTTTACGACCGTTCCGGTTCGGGCGGCTTGCAAAATACAAGTGTCGGATTATCATTAGCTTATCACAAAGCTTTTGGTTATGAAAAACAACACACCCTGTCATTGGGCCTGCAAGGTATATTGGTTCAGAAAAGCGTAGACCCGTCTAAGCTGATATTTGAAGACCAATGGAACGCTTCTACCGGTACCGCCACTGGACAAAGCAATGAAGCAATGAACAATTCGGACCTTACATATCCTGATTTCAACTTAGGTTTAATGTATTCAGGCCGTATGACAGAACACTCTACTGCTTATGTAGGTTTCTCATACTACCACCTGACACAGCCTGTGGAAAGCTTCCTGGGTGATAATCACAAAATTCACTCTCGTTACACAGGTTACCTGGGTGGTTCATTCGACCTGAATGAAAACATCGTACTGTATGCGAGCGGTTTGGTTCAATCTCAAGCCAGCGCTACAGAAGTACTGGCAGGTGCGGCAGTAGGTTTCGTACTGAACCCCGGCCACGATGCTGAGTATGCTAAAAACACCGTATTATACCTAGGTGGCTGGTATCGCTACAACGATGCTCTGGCTCCATATGTAGGCTTTGAATGGTCTAAAATGAAACTGGGTATCAGCTACGACCTGACAATGTCTGGTTTCTCTCGTGCTACGAACAGCAATGGTGCACTGGAAGTATCACTGATATTCAACGGTGCTATCAACAAACGTGAATCTACTCCTACTTACAACTTTGCTTGTCCTAAGTTCTAAGAAGTAAAAAATACTAAAAGAAAAGCCCTGCATATGCGGGGCTTTTTCTTTTTATAATCCTTTCCCCTTGCTTACATACTTATTGCCACGGATGGAAAAACGATATGGCAAATAAGCATCATCCTGGGCATAGGCTACACCTACCCTCGTACTTGTCACAATATCTTTAGAAGGTATCCTGAAGCCCCTGTCTTCTATATATATTTCATTACTTAATAAAGACTTACCCGTTTGGCTGGTATGAATGCCTAAAGCCATACTCATGGCACCGGGACCGGCGGTAAGCGATGGTGTCAGCATTTCCTTTCCGCGACGCTCCAACATATGTTCTATACCTTCCAACGGTTCTACCGCACGTATCAATACGGCATGCGGTACATCGCGCACATTGGTAACTACATTAAACAAATGATGGATACCATAACATAGATACACATATGCCATACCACCCTGCCAAAACATAATTTCCGTACGTTTGGTGCGCCTGTTACCATGGGCGTGCGATGCTTTGTCTGCTGCACCGGCATAGGCCTCTGTTTCTACTATTATGCCCGATGTATAGATGCCATCTATATTTGTGACTAATACTTTACCAAGTAATTCCTGTGCTATCTTCACTACATCCTTGCGTGTGTAAAACGATTCGGGCAATATCATGATGCAAAAGTACAGGTTGCAGCACAATGCCGTATTTTTAACCCGGCTATGAGCAAAAAAGGAACATTATACCTGGTACCGATACCAATAGCAGAAGGCGCAGTGCAAACACTTTCGCCAGAAGTATGGACACATACAAAAGAGTTGAAATACTACTTTGCTGAGAATGTGCGTACCGCCAGGCGCTTCCTTAAATCGCTGCACAGAGAGCTGGCGATAGAAGAAATAGCTTTTTCTGAAATAGATAAGCATGAAGGTGCAGATATGGCTACATTGAAAAAATGGCTGAACGAGGGCCTGAATGTAGGTGTGATGAGTGAAGCCGGCTGCCCCGGTATAGCCGACCCCGGCGCCGAAGTAGCTGCTGTAGCACATAGCATAGGCGCTACGGTAGTACCATTAACGGGGCCCAGCTCCTTAGTGTTAGCGCTGATGGCATCGGGACTGAACGGGCAAAGCTTTTGTTTTAATGGCTACCTGCCGATAAAAGACCCTGCACGTACCCAGAAACTAAAAGCTCTGGAAGCATTGTCAAGAAAAGAGAATCAGACACAATTATTCATAGAAACACCCTATCGTAATAACCAACTACTGGATGAAGTGCTGAAACAATGCGGTGATAGTACCAGGCTATGCATAGCACAAAACATAACAGCCGCCGATGCTTATATAAAAACACAAAGCATTGGTGACTGGAAGAAAAAGAAACCTACACTGGAAAAATCGCCGGCGGTATTCCTGATACTGGCTTAGTAGTAGTCTGCATTGCGCACCATTTCTATACGGTCTACCACATATTGGCCA